>DJTQ01000287.1:4762-5209 GCA_002439285.1 Paenibacillaceae bacterium UBA6304 | reverse complement strand
GAAGCTGCTTCTTCATATCCCATTGTCCGCCGCCGGAAGAACTGCGGTGATAATGGCCATGAACTTCGCGCCACTCGCGATTCTCATCGCGCTTGGGCCATATAATTTGCGGATCCGGCCGCCGGAGGATGACATCCCCCCACCGTTCCAGCTTTTCACCATCTCCGGTATCAATGACTTCATAATCTTGCCAGTCGTCTGCTACGTACATTTATATAATCCTTCCTTCCATCTAAAGACCGGTCCGCACCGTTCCAACTGAACGATTTCGTAGTTCTCGGTTCGCTAGTTATTGTACCTTATTTTTCTATCGCCATGCCAGCCTTCGGCAAAACTTCTCCAGCGGGTCCCAGTGAAAACAGCTAAAGCTATCCTGGGTCTTTGAATAGGTAGAATTCTGTGTTAGTCTGTTCAGCAGTAGATATACACTAGATATATAAGATGAAC
>DJTQ01000287.1:0-4546 GCA_002439285.1 Paenibacillaceae bacterium UBA6304 | reverse complement strand
ATATAAGATGAACTGAAGAAGATGATGCAGGCAAGGGAGTAAAATGATTCCGAAGAAATGGAATGGTCGCCTTTGTTTTTGGATTTCAACCCTATTTGATCTTACATAATTAAGAAATCTGGAAACAACAGCGATCGCAGGAACATTTTACGTACTTGCCCTAACATTCATTTCAAAATTTCATCTTATGCAGATGGGAGAGAGTAACTAATGTTGCGCCGATTTTTTTCATATTACCTTCCGTACAAAAAATTGTTTATTCTCGACTTCACCTGCGCGGTGGTCGCGGGGCTGTTGGAGCTCGGATTTCCGATTGCGGTGAACCAGTTCGTCGATAAGCTGTTGCCGGGCAAGAACTGGTCTATGATCGTGTGGGCTTGCGCCGCGCTGCTCGGCGTTTATATCTTGAACACGGTATTGAATTATATCGTGACCTATTGGGGCCACATGCTGGGGGTTAATATCGAGACGAAGATGCGCAGAAGCATGTTCGATCACCTGCAGAAGCTGTCTTTCCGCTTTTATGATAACCATAAGACGGGTCACTTGATGTCGCGCATTTCGAACGATTTGGACAACATCGGCGAAGTAGCGCACCATGGTCCGGAGGATGTGTTTATCGCCGGAATGACGTTGATCGGTTCGTTCTTGCTGATGCTGGGGATCAACTGGAAGTTAGCGGTTCTAACGTTTCTCGTGGTCCCGGTGTTGGTGTGGACGGCGCTTTATTTTAACGGAAAAATGACAAATACGTATCGTGGGTTGTTCTCTGCCCTGGCAGACTTCAATTCCCGGGTGGAAGAGAACATCGGTGGAATCCGTGTCGTACAAGCGTTTGCCAATGAGGAACATGAGAAAAAATTGTTTAACGAGAACAATGGAAATTACCGGAATACCAAGCTCCAGGCTTATAAAATCATGGCCGGCAGTATGTCGATCAACTATATGTTGATGCGGCTCGTTTCGCTGTTTGTCATGATCTGCGGGACTTGGTTCGTCATCCGCGGTGAGTTGTCTTACGGTGAGTTTATCGGCTTCCTGTTGCTGGCCAACGTGTTTATCCGGCCCATCGAAAAGATCAGTGCGATTATCGAGAGCTATCCGAAAGGGATCGCAGGCTTCAAGCGCTATCTGGAAATCATGGATACGGCCCCCGATGTGGCTGACGCGCCTGATGCGGTTGATGCAGGTTGGCTCAGAGGGGATATCCGGTTCAACGAGGTGAGCTTCGGCTATGAAGACGGAGCGCATGTGCTGAGTAACATCAGTCTCAAAATTGCTCCAGGGGAGACAATCGCCTTTGTCGGTCCTTCCGGAGCCGGAAAAACGACGCTGTGCAGTTTGCTGCCCAGATTCTACGAAGTAGACGGCGGAAACATTACGATTGATGAACAAGACATCCGCAGTATGACGTTGTCATCCTTGCGGCGTAACATCGGGATCGTTCAGCAAGACGTCTATCTATTCTCGGGCACGATCCGTGAGAACATTGCCTACGGCAAACTGGGAGCCGAGGAGGAAGAAATCTGGGCGGCGGCGCGGCGCGCCCAATTGGAGGAATTCATACTTAGTCAGCAGGAAGGTATGGACACGGTGATCGGCGAGCGGGGCGTCAAGCTGTCCGGAGGACAAAAGCAGCGGCTGGCGATTGCGCGGATGTTCTTGAAAAATCCGCCGATTCTGATTCTCGACGAAGCGACATCGGCGCTCGATACGGAAACCGAGCTGGCGATCCAAAAGTCGCTGACTGAATTGTCTGAGGGGAGAACGACGCTCGTGATCGCCCACCGGCTCGCCACTATAAAAAATGCCGACCGCATCGTCGTCGTGACGGAGGAAGGCATTTCGGAGCAAGGGCGCCATCAGGAACTGGTCGGCGCAGGCGGCCATTACAGCCGCTTGCATCAAGCCCAGTTCGGGGCAAATTCGTAGCCCCACCCGCAGTTCATACTACGCACGGGGGCCATTATACTCGTAGTAGTCTTGGGCTCGGATTACCTTGAAGCCGGTTGATTCGTATAGCTTCATGGCATTCGGGTTATCCAGGGCGACTTCCAGCCAAACGTCGTACCCGGCGGAGTGCTCCCGATCGACGATTTGGCGGAGCGCCGCACGGCCGATGCCTTGGCCGCGATAGGTCGAGCCGACCACGAAACCGTAAATCCAGGCTTCGCCTTCACGGTGAGTTACACGGACTTTACCGACCGGCTCGCCGTCTTGAAGCAGCAACTCGTTTTCCGCGATTTGCTCCGCATCCTGATCCCGATAGAAACCTACGGTTTCTTCGGGACTGATTCCGAAGCCGTCCGTATCCATCCCGGCGAGAAACCCGATGTCTTCCGGCCTTGCATGGCGAAAGACAATGTCTTTGCGAACAGGCTGCAGGGCTTCGCCGGGCTTTTCAAGTTTCATTTGGTATTCGGAAAAGGCATAGGCAAAGGGGGAGGATTTCATAAATTCCTTGGCCGACGCGCTGTTAGCGGGAGCGTTCAGTAGAATTCGCGAATATTTGGCGAAGGTGGCCTCATCCAGCGCATGTTTGAGCATTATAGTAAAAATGCCTTGTCTACGGAAATCCGGATGGACCATGCCGCACATTTCCAGGGTGCTTCCGAAGTCGTATTTTCCCAAAAAGCCGACAAGCTCTCCCTCCCGATATTCAGCGAGAATCCCATCATCACTATCTTTTCGCGTTTCAAGTGTCTCCCAATTTAGTTTTAAGGCCAAGTTATCATGGGACTCGCAGACTTGCTGCAGTCTTGCTATGTCTTCCAATTGAAGTTGACGGTCCATGCCATTTCACTTCCTTTCGGATGTATTCTAGCCGATTTAGAAAAAAAAGGCACGAAAAATGTACGAGGGCAGCCTTCGATCCTGTCCATGAATATGTCGCGTGAATCTTGACAAACCAGGGAGGCGGGGTTAGCTTGAGGATATTGTATTTTTCGGGAGGGAATGGCGCATGAGGAATTGCATTGAAATGAAGAATGTCAGTTGGCTACGGGAAGGGAAGACCGTTCTGGACGGGATCGACTGGAAGGTGGGCGAGGGTGAGCACTGGGCCCTTTTCGGGCTTAACGGTTCAGGGAAGACGACGCTGCTTAATTTGCTCTGCGGTTACATATGGCCGACTACCGGGGAGATTCATGTCCTGGGTCATAAATTCGGTGAAATCGATCTGCGGGAGCTTCGCAAATCCATTGGCTGGGTCAGCTCTTCGCTGCAGGAACGAATCCACGGCGGTGAGAAAGCCCAGCATCTCGTAGTTAGCGGTAAATTTGCGTCTTTTGGCTTGTATGACAAGCCGGCGGATGAGGATTATGATCGGGCGGCGGCCTTGATGGAACAGTTGCGCTGCGGACACTTAAAGGATCGGACTTACCAGACCTGCTCCCAAGGGGAACAGCAGAAGCTTCTGATCGCACGGGCATTAATGGCATCTCCAAAACTGCTAATTCTCGATGAAGCGACAAATGGGCTCGATTTTATTTCTAAAGAGGGGCTTCTGGATAGTATTAACGAGTTGGCAATGCAGCCCGACGCTCCCAATATGCTCTATGTGACGCATCACACGGAGGAGATTCTTCCGATCTTCACGCACACTCTTCTGCTGCGGCGGGGAGTGGAATTCACGCAGGGCAAGACTTCGGAAGTGCTCAGCACGAATTCGCTTTCGGATTTTTTTGAAATGCCGGTTCAGGTGGACTGGAATGGCAACCGGGCCTGGCTGTCCAGAAAATAAGGATTGCACTCGTTTTTGTCGTCCTAATTTTGCCACCTTTTTCCCTTGAGTGCGTATTAACCGATAATGGAAGTTCATCTTCTGTTGGGCTGGCGAGAGGGCAGCAATAGATTATGCGGAGGGATGCAAATGGAGACAGAAACTAATCCGGGACACAAGAAAGGGATCAGATTGCGGGGGCTAACGACAACGGTCGTTATCGGATTGTTCGTGATTATCGTAGGGGCGAGTAGTTTTGCACAGGTAGAATATGGACATGTCGGATTATTTAAAACGTTCGGTAAGTTGAATAACAATATTCTATCTCCGGGGATTCATTTGAAAATTCCATTTATTCAGTCGGTGATTCAGGTGAACACGCAAGTAACCAAGGCCGAGACGGACACGACCGCCTCGTCCAAGGATCTTCAGCCGGTGTCTACCCATGTAGCGGTAAACTACTCAGTCAATAAGGATTCCGCTTATAACCTGATGAACAATATCGGCGGAAACTTCGACACGGTTATCATTAACCCGGCGGTACAGGAGATCGTTAAGGAAGTAACGGCCCGCTACCAGGCCGAGGACCTGATCGCGAAGCGCGATGTTGTCGCCGGCGAAATCAGTGAACATTTGACCAATCGGTTGGCCAAATACGATTTGATCGTGAATGAAATCAATATCGTCAACTTTAAGTTTTCCGATGCGTTCAACCAGTCGATCGAAGCCAAACAGGTAGCTCAGCAGCAGGCGCTGAAAGCGAGCAACGACCTGAAGCGGGTTGAGATTGAGGCGAAGCAGAAGGTGGCGCAAGCGCAAGCCGAG
>DJTQ01000185.1 GCA_002439285.1 Paenibacillaceae bacterium UBA6304 | reverse complement strand
GAAGTTAAATTCTTATTACGAATTGAAAGGATGAACCCGACTGATGGAACAAGTGAAGGCAAGCCCCCGTTTTAGGAGATTATGTAATCAGTTCTCATCGATCTTAGGCGGAACGGAACATGAAATTACTAAAGGCCCGGTTTGTTTTGTAAGTAGAAACAGAAGAATAAATGCTACCATTTTGGGGAGAAAAACCACCTCTCCTCTGATCCGTTATCAACTGTTCTCGTTTGAATCCTTGGATAGTTCAGGCCGCGCACTGTGTTTAGGGGAAACAGCCCTCTTCCAAGGTCAGGTCAACCAATTGCTGACGAATCTCCGCAATAACGGCATTAAAGTAACCGCGGTTCACAATCACTGGCTGTTTGAGAAACCGCGGCTCATGTATGTCCACTGGGAGTCGATCGACAATCCTATTGATTTCGCAAGGAAAGTAAAAAGTTCGATTGCTTTCTTGGGTTAATATGGATGAGCTAGGCCAGCCCCTAGTCTAAAGTCTAGGTTCAGACACCCCTTAAGACGGTTATGTCACGTAAATAAGGCAGATATAATGTATTTATAACTTTGAGCGTGATTTATGAAGTCAAAAGGGGTGTTTGAATATGAAAGCAGCAGAAACGACGGCAACGTCGCGGGCGGGAAAGGTGAACTGGGTGCTGTTTAATCCCAAAACCTATGCAACGATCCTCTACTTATTGCTATCTCTCCCGTTAGGGATTATTTATTTTACAGTAGCGATCACAGGGCTTGCCCTATCCATCGGATTAACTCCGATATTTATCGGAATCCCGCTGTTCTTCGGAGTAGCCAAGCTGTTGAATGGGATAGTGAATTTTGAACAAAGCATGATTAGACATATCTTAGGGTTACCAGCTCCTTCCGTTGCGAATACCTCTAATCAACCGTCCGAAGCTGGGCGGAACTGGTTTATGCGAATGGTGAAAGGCTTTGAGGGCGGGCTCTTCATCCGGAATCTGTTGCTCGTAATCTCAAGATTAGTAACAGGTATTGTATTCTTTGCCATTATGGTAACCGTGATTGCACTGGGACTAGGATTCATTGCTCTTCCAGCCGTGCATATCATTCTGATGAATGAAATGAAGCTTGATATTTTAGAAAATAGCTTGTTCAGTTATTTCCATATCGACTGGACTTATAACCAGCAATATCTGCTGTACGTAGGCGTTGGCCTGGTCCTTTTCTGGATCGCGCTGCGCGTCGTGAACGGACTCATGCAGGTTCAGCGCAGAATCATGTATGTGGACGAGCCGTATCAGCAATCGACTGTACCGACGGGAGCACAAATGGATACACAAATGCATGCGTCCATTCCGTCGCAATATTATGAGTATCATGAGGAGCATCCCGCTCACGGGATGATGCAGACGGCGCATAGGGAGATTTAGGGGTTTAGCTTTAAAAGGATATGTGGGAGACACTTGCGGAGGCGGGTGTCTTTTTTTGATTCCTTATTAGGCATTACTTGCACTATGTCTGCAAATGAAGTGCATTTAAGTTCCTTAAATTCATTAGATGGCATGTCAATGCAACTATTAATAACAGTAGTATCCTCTTGTTTCCCACCTAACTATAGGCTGTTAAATGTAATGGAAATGTATGAATAAATAAGGTTCTGACATTTTAGTCAGATAAAGTACTTCTTTATCCATAAAGGTTTTCAGGCTGAAATGTATATAAATGTATGGAACGTATTCTAAATGTTAGATCCTGTTACTTATCCAGGACGTATCTTGCAGCTTTGCCGTGACCAATGATCTTCACGCCTTCAATTTATTTACCTGTTGACGATCTTTCAGTACAGAGAGGATTCTAACCTTAATTGCTTCCTTATCTAAGCCTTGCTTCCGTTAATATGTCATGCTGCCTTTAAATAGCTCGTATGCATCGCTGGACGCGGGAGATTTGCGAGTATAGGTTGCGTTATCATTTTGAGCGGAAGGAGTGGGGGAAGGGGGAGGTCCTTCGTTGATGTAAAGATCTGTAAAATGATTTTCGATTAGTCTCTACCGGACTTCTACTGATTAATGAAATACAATAAAAAATCGCATCAAGGATTCAACTTACGCAGAGTGTAAGTTGATCGAGCCATTTATGAAAAATCAGCAGTGTAATCCAAAATAATCTCGTCAAAATAGTACTTGAGAATTTTTAAATCACTGGGGAACATATTTTTGTCTTCCAGTGTCAGTAGATAACATTTTTTAACTTTTCCTTCTTAAAGAGTATTGTATAATTATGTAGAAAGGAGTTGTCAAATTGAGCAGCCTGAATTCATAGTATTCCTTCTATAAAAGAAAGGAGTCTGCATAATGAAAACAATCTCGTTACCGCCGCATGCACCGACGCTTATTGAATCGACTCGCGCCATCGGTTATACGTTGGAAGCGGCAATTGCGGATATTATCGACAATAGCATAACGGCATCAGCATCTTGTGTTGATATTTTTTTCTTTCCTATAAATGACTCTTACATAGCTATATTAGACAACGGGCGTGGCATGGACTCCTCGCAACTTGATACTGCGATGAGGTATGGTAGTCAAAATCCTAATGATAAGCGCGATTCCAATGACTTGGGACGGTTTGGATTGGGTTTAAAAACCGCGTCTCTTTCACAGTGCCGTACATTAACTGTGGTTAGCAAGCAGAAAGAACGAATTGAAGCTCGCCGTTGGGATATCGACCATGTTGCGCTAACAGCAGAATGGTCGTTATTGGTGCTTGAAACAGAAGAGGAACTTTCCTCAGTTCCTCGAATTGAGGAGCTAAAAAAATTTCAGTCTGGCACACTTGTTGTTTGGCAGAACCTTGATAGGTTAAAAGTAGGCGAAGTCAATTTTGATCGCTCGATGGGTAAAAAGATGACGGATGTACGAAATCACCTTGCTATGGTTTTTCACCGTTACATAAGCGGAGAAGTAGGGCTGAAGAAGTTACAGATAAGTATTAACGCTCTGACCGTTGAACCTGCCGACCCTTTTCTCATGAAGCGAAACACTCAAAATATGGCTGACGAAGTGTTGTGTATTAAGGACGCACGCGTTATTGTCCGTCCTTTTATACTACCACACATATCAGCTCTAACATCTGATGAGATAAATGCCCTCGGTGGCAAAGAAGGGCTTCGTAAAAGTCAAGGTTTCTATGTTTATCGAAATAAGCGGCTACTTATATGGGGTACTTGGTTTCACATGATGCGTCAAGGGGAGCTTTCAAAGCTGGCTCGTATTCTGGTGGATATCCCAAATGAGCTTGATGATCTTTGGACGTTAGATATAAAAAAATCCACAGCTATTCCGCCAGAAGTGGTGCGAAAAAATTTAGAATCGGTAGTAGCTCGCTTGGCTGAGCGAAGCAAGCAAACTTGGGCTTTTCGCGGCAAAAAAGAAACCCGCGATTCGGTCGTCCATATTTGGCAGAGATACAAAGGCAAAATGGGCGGTTTTTATTATAGTATTAATCGAGACCATCCGCTGATTGAAATGTTCTTAGACTCACCACCGCAGATTCGTCGTAACCTTGAAACACTGTTAAAATCGATTGAAACAAATATCCCATTAAATCAGCTATATATAGATTTGAACTCGGATAAGCCAATCGAAAATGACACTGAAATCCAGGCATATGATGTTGAAGCAACACTACAGATATTACTGGATCAAATGCCAACTACCGCAATGCAAATGGAATTATTGGAACGACTTTCATTGTCCGATCCATTTGTGGATTACCCGCAAATTATTGCTAAATACAGAAAGTGAGGAGAATTCCAACTATGGCAGGTACTAACGTTGAACAACTGGAAGGGATAATTTCCTCCAGTATCAACACTTCATATCCCTCCGAACCACCAACCGAGACGGAGTTTGATAGTGTAGCAGACAAATTGCGAGCGTCGCTTGATTCTTTCTGTCATGTCACCGACGAGGAGTATGAGGAAATCAAGCGCAGGTTGAAAATAAACACCGTAGTGAGGATGGAAATGGGCGTAGTCATAACCGATCGCAAGCGTCCTCACCAATCATGGCTACCAGCTCGCCGTTCCAAGTACGACTTCTTCTTTTGGAATCGCTACAAGAAGTATCTCGAAAACGTCAAACATTGGAATCCTCGAGTCACTGGCAATCTTGGGAGGGTTTCCGATGAAATCGTGGATTTGCTTGGAGACCCGGAAAGCACTGAGCCGTTCCAACGGCGCGGCCTTGTTCTGGGTGATGTCCAGTCAGGTAAAACCGCTAACTACACAGCTATTTGTAATAAGGCTGCAGACACAGGTTATCGCGTAATAATTATTCTTGCTGGCATGATGGAAAACCTTCGTCAACAAACTCAAGAACGGCTTGATGCTGAGTTTTCGGGTAGATTGAGCCAGTACTTGCTTGACCCTGAGAAGCGTGAAATTGAAAACGTTTCGGTGGGTGTCGGACGATATGGACAGGAAAAGCGAATTGAATCTTTCACATCAGTTACAAAAGACTTTGACAAGAATATATTACGGGCGTTAAATCTATCTTTGCACAGCGTCACTTCTCCTGTTGTTTTTGTCGTTAAGAAAAATAAAAGCATCCTCAACAATCTTATTCGTTGGCTGAAAAACAACAATACCAATTCTCATGGTTTAATCAACTTGCCGATGCTATTAATAGATGATGAGGCGGACAATGCTTCAGTTAATACGAAAAAAGGAGATGAAGACCCGACGGCAATTAATAAAGCCATTCGTGCACTATTGGCATTATTCCGTCAGGCGTCTTACCTTGGAATCACTGCCACTCCATATGCAAATATCTTTATCAATCCCGACACGAATGATGAGATGTGGCATGAGGACTTATTTCCTCGTGACTTTATATATTCACTCTCCCCACCAACAAATTACATTGGCGCTGAGAGTATTTTTGGCGAAAACGCTTTGTTTAGTAGTGTTCTTGAGGAACTGCATCCTATAGAGATGGATGCGTTCTTTCCTTTCAATCACAAAAAGGGACATCCCGTTTCTGCGTTGCCGCCAAGCATGAAAGAGGCTATGGGTTACTTCCTACTGATGAATGGGATACGCGATGTGCGCGGAGATAACAAAGCCCATCGATCTATGATGATTCATGTTAGCCGCTTTACAGATGTGCAGAATCAAATTCGCGATTTAGTGAGCGTATGGCTCAGTGAGATGCGAGATGATTTGCGGAGTTATTCACGCCTTTCTGAAAGTGAAAGTAACGCAATTGATAACATCGCTTATTTAAAGCAGATTTGGGAGAAATACGGGCTTTCTAAGAAAGCTGGGTATGAGGGTCAACCAATGCTTTGGCATCATTTCTTGTCGAACTATCTTTATATGGCTGTTGCACCTATCGATGTAAGATCAGTAAACCAGCAAAGCGGTTCTACCAGCCTCAACTACTTTGAGAATCGTGAGAATGGTCTTCGTGTTATCGCTGTCGGAGGAAATAGTTTATCTAGAGGTCTTACCCTCGAAGGACTTGGTGTGAGCTATTTTTATCGTAAATCGCTCATGTACGACACGTTGCTTCAAATGGGGCGCTGGTTCGGGTACCGCCCTGGATACGATGACTTATTCAAAATTTGGATAAGCGAGAAAGCCATCGACTGGTATGGATATATTACGGCTGCAGCCGAAGAGTTAAAACTCGAAATTGCTAGAATGAAAAACGCTAATTTGACCCCGTTAGAATTCGGTCTTAAGGTAAGACAAGACCCTGCATCACTGATTGTAACAGCGAGGAATAAAATGCGAGCGGGAACTATGGTGAAGCGCCCAATTACAGTGTCTGGTCGATTGTTAGAAACGCCGCGCCTAAAAGCCGATCCGGCTTCATTAGCTTCCAATGAGGAAGTGTTCAAGGATTTTATTAGCCAGTTGGATTCAATCGGAAAACGGTCGCCACGTGAAAATGCCCAATATTTTTGGACTGACGTTGAAAAGGGAGAAGTTGAACAGTTACTACGAGACTTTAAAACTCATCCTTGGCATTTATCTTTCCAAGGTCATGCGCTTGCCGACTTTATCAGAGATAAGATGGGAAATACAAGTTGGGATGTTGTTATTGCCGAAGGCTCTGACAAAACAGAAACATATTCGGAACTTTACTGTAATGGCGAAGTTCTGCCAATAAAGCCGGAGAAACGCTTTGTTTATGCAAATACTGACCAAATCAGTATCAGTGGTACGAAGGTAAGAGTAGGTGCAGGTGGTGCATCTGCGCTTGGATTGACACCGGGGCAGAAAGAACAAGCCGAGGAAGAATTTCACGATAAGAACCCTGATAAAAGGCACGTTCCAGATAGTGCATATCTAATCAAGGGGCGTTCACCAATCCTAATGCTACACGTTATCTATGTTGACCATACTGGAAAAGACAAAAAGGGGCAGATACGAACACAAATTGACGATGGAGTGAAAATTCCAGACTATCTGTTTGCCATTGGTGCGGGGTTCCCGTTTACAGGGTTACCTGAGCAAACCGCAAGTTATATGGTTAATGTGGTTGAACTCAGAAATTACTACGACCCTGAGGAGGAGAGTGACGAATGACAATATCTCCTGAATCGCTGCAAAAACAATGGGATAGTATTAAATATCGAGATGGTGGTTTTTTACAGGTGGATATAAAACATCCATTGGAATGGCACATTGGTTACCAGTCAATAAGCCAGAGAACTTTGCTTTTAGTTAGCGGCATCGAAATTGGAGATGTTATTTCTTCAAAGTCTATGGCGGTTAGTCGCCGCCGCAGAGAATCAGATAATAGATGGACACTTTCCTTCGAATTGCTTCGTGATGAGCAAGAGAGTGTGTTTGCAATCCTATGTAGTGATATTATCGTTAATTCTCAATCTGTTTCCAATGAAAAAGAAGCTCTTGAACTTGTTATAAATCGCTACAAGCAATGGAGTCGGCTACTCGAATCCCAGAAAAGCGGTCTGATGGATGAGCATAGCCGGAAGGGATTAATCGGTGAATTGTTGTTCTTATCCAATAGAATTGGTACTTCGGACTCAGCACTTACAGCTGTGCAGGGGTGGATAGGGGCAAGCGGTGCTGACCAAGACTTCACTTATGCTGATGGGTGGTTTGAAGTGAAAACTGTTGGGGCCTCAGCAACAAACGTTAGCATTTCATCAATTGAACAGCTGGATTGTGATGATTATGGGGAACTTGTGATAATGCGTATTGATAAAACTGCTCCCGAAAAGAATGGAGCATTTTCCCTAAATGATATTGTTGGACAAATCTGTGAGCAACTTTACGGAGAATCTGATGCTTTGGATATTTTTCGCTCAAAACTTGCCACATATGGCTACATCGGCCTCCAGGCTTATTCTGAACAAAAATACTACTGTTCAGGTACGCAAAGTTTCTCAGTTAATCAAACTTTTCCTCGAATGACCAAGAAAAGTGTTCCTGCTCAGATAGTTTCTTTACGTTACGAATTAAACCTCCCATCCTTACAAGATTGGCAGAAAGGATGAAATAGATGGACGTACAAGAATTCAGAAAGGATTTCATGGAAAACGTCAGAGCTGAAGCGGCGGCTACTGGAGAGGGTTCTTGTGCGTCTTTTGTCAGTAGCTTTGCCGAATATTTACAAGAAGCTGAAGTCTTAATGGACTTCACTGCTTCGTATTTCGAAGGAACTGGCAAGCGGAATCGCAAACTCCGTGTCGATGGATATGCTTTCGATGAGTTCGATAAAACAATGACGTTAGTAATTGCTGACTTTGATTCATCTGACAAGGATAGCATTATCACAAGGACACAAGCAACTCAATTACAAGAGCGCCTTGCATATTTTGTTGACCAAGCCTTGAACAGCTCACTTCATCGTGAAATTGAAATGAGCAGAGCTTGCTCTGACTTGGTAGACTTATTACGTGAAAAAAGAACAATAACAAGGAAATACCAGCTTTTTATCTTCACAACTTCAAGTATGAGTGCCGCTATTAAAACGCTGGACATTACAGAGGTTGACGGAGTATCTGCAGAGTGCCAAATCTGGGATATCGAACGTCTTTTCAAAGTCTGTGGCTCGGATGCAGGGCGTTCTATAATTGAAATTGATTTCAGCGAGTATACTGCAAAGGGGATCCCATGTATTGAAGCCAGCGACACAAATACGAATGATTTCAAAAGTTATCTTTGCATTATCCCAGGCGTTCTCCTTGCTGATATTTATGATCGCTATGGTAGTGCTTTGCTGGAAGGGAATGTACGTTCATTCTTATCCACAAAAGTTGCCGTGAATAAGAAAATAAGGGGAACAATTCTACAGTGTCCCGAACGTTTTTTTGCCTATAATAATGGCATATCCGCAACAGCAATGAGCATTAAAACAAATGTTACCACCCAGGGCAATTTCCTTATGGGTGCAATGGATTTTCAAATTATTAACGGTGGTCAAACAACCGCATCGCTCTCAAGCGCTCGTTATAGGGATAAGGCAGACCTCAGTCAAATTTTTGTCCAAATGAAGTTGACAGTTATTGAACGCTCGCTTGAGGACGAAGCAACTGAGTTGGTACAAAATATCTCTCGCTCGTCCAATAGCCAGAACAAGGTAAGCGATGCCGACTTCTTCTCGACGCACCCATTCCATGTTAGGATGGAGAAATTCTCACAAAGGCTCTATGCCCGTGCAGTTGGCGGTGCACAGTTTGAAACGAAGTGGTTTTATGAAAGGGCACGTGGTCAGTATTTGCAGAAGCAAATGCGCTTGACTCTGAGTGAGAAGAAGAAATTTTTGTTACAGAATCCAAAAAACCAATTAATCACAAAAACCGACCTTGCCAAAGTCCGTAACACTTGGAAAGGGTTACCACATATTGTCAGTAGGGGAGCGCAAACAAACTTCGCTACTTTCGCTGAAGCCACAGATAAAGAATGGGCTGAGACGGATAATGGGGTGATTTTCAATGAGAGATACTGGCAAGAAAGCGTTGCTCTAATGCTCATATTTAGGTATACTGAAACGATGGTATCCCATCAATCGTGGTATACCCAAAGTTATCGTGCCAATATAGTAACCTATTCCATCGCCTTGTTGCGTGAACTTATAATGATGCAATATTCTGGTATGGGCTTAGACTTAGCAAGCATATGGGCGCGGCAGTCTGTACCTGCCCACGTTGTCTTAGCGCTAACATCCATCTCCGAGTTAGTTTATAACAAGTTAACCGACCAGAGTAGAAAAGTGGAAAACGTAACTCAGTGGTGTAAGCGTGAGGCGTGTTGGGACAGCGTAAAAAGAATACGTTTCGTTTTACCAACCGAGATTAAAGATTGCCTCATCGGCAAAGAGGAAAAGAAAATAGCTGAACGCGAAGCGAAAGCCGATCAGCGAGTGATATCAGGTGTCGAAGTTCAGGCAAAAGTTTGCACGGAGATAACCTCAGCTCAATGGGACGCAGTCATGCAGTTTGCAATGAGCAAGCGTATGATTACACCAGATGAAAATACAGCACTGAGAATTGCATGCCAAATACCAAAGAAAATACCTACACCAGTGCAAAGTAAGAAACTTCTTGAAGTGTTAGAACGGGTTCAAGAGGAGGGGTTCAAGCTATGAGTGAACAGGAAAAAAACAAATATAGTATAGTTGACTTGTTTGCTGGCGCAGGCGGGCTTAGTTTTGGATTCCTTCAAACGGGGCGCTTCATAGTGAAGGCTGCCTTTGAAATGAATCCCTTCGCACAGCAGACCTATCTTCGTAACCACGGAATTGAAGAAAGTTGTATGTATAGCGATGTCCAGGATGCATTATCAGAAGAAACCAAGAAAAAGATAGGGCAGGTGGATCTTGTCATCGGTGGCCCGCCTTGCCAAGGTTTTTCGAACGCTAATCGTCAAAAAAATCACGCTATAAGCCTTAATAATTCGCTTGTCAAAAAGTTCGTTAAGGCAGTTCTTCATTTGGACCCTAAGGCTTTTGTGATGGAGAATGTAAGTATGCTTCAATCGGAAGTTCATCGGTTCTACGTTTCTGATGAGGATGAAGAAGCTATTAAACAATATGGCATTCTTACCATCGATTCACAGATTCACCTTCTTGAAGCTGAATTTATATTTGATGGTGTATCCGACATTGTTTCAGACGCAGATTTGATTAAACGTTATTTATGGAAAAATGAAAATTATCTCAGTCTTAATGTGGTTTTTAAAAATCGTGAAAACGCGAAAAAACTCAAAGCAGCATTAGAAAAACATCAGCGTAGATTAAGAGTGCTTGCTGAAACGTTAGTAGTTGCCGAGGGTGATAACTACATTGTTCGACAGGGAAGACTTGCAGGGAATGCGTTAATACAATATTTCGATAATAATCTATTAGATGGTTTGTGCGATGCTATTAAGCCATCCATTTTAATCCAGCGTATGCTTTCGAAAGCAATGGAAATTAAAGAGAATAACATCGTAGTTGAAAGATATTCTGCTGATGGGGATTTAGTCGCGCATGTAAAATCTATGTCCGTCTTGGACTACATCACGTCCACCTTGGAAGCAACCTGCAATGGATACACTATGAATAAAGGAGTTTTGTCGGCTGCGGCATTCGGTGCGCCCCAAAAACGAATGCGTTATGTTATTTTAGGCATAAAGAAGGACATCGCAGACAGTATTGAGTTGCCCGTTGGAACTATCAACGGGGAAAACTACAAGACTGTACACGATGCTATTTGGGACTTGGAAGAAGTTGAACCAGCGACTAACATTGCGGTAGGTGATGCTGGAGTTCCTATTGGGGCTGCGCCTGATGGGATTTCTATGTTGGGCTTATCCTTGCACAATTCAACTATGCTATATAATCACGTATCCACAGCAACAACCGACCAAGCACTTGAGAGATTTAAGGCAATCAAGCAAGGGCAAAATTTCCACAGCTTAAAGCCAGAGCTTAAAACTACCTACTCGAATTCTGAAAGAACCCAAAATACAATATATCTGCGTCTGCGGTATGATGAGCCTTCAGGTACGGTCGTTAATGTTAGGAAATCAATGTGGATTCATCCAGTTCAGGATCGAGCGCTTAGCATTCGTGAGGCGGCACGCTTGCAGACTTTTCCTGATAGCTTTGTTTTCTGCGGAACAAAGGATTCCCAATATCAACAGGTAGGCAATGCTGTCCCTCCAATACTGGCAAGGGCTATTGCAGAGCATTTGTGTTATTATCTGGACTTTGAAAAATGAAAGTGTGGAAGCTTCCTAGATTTAAATGAAGCTGATGTAATAGGTTGCGTTTCAGGTATATGCCAATTCTGATAAACTTAACTGTTCTAGAACCCCATTCTAGATTGGGTACTATCCATTATCTGAATAAGTTATTATTAATACACTAATTCAAATATTGCAGGTGATGATATGGCTTTATTATCTTATAAACAATTGGCTAAGATAGATAAAAACAAATATAGTGTTCATCGGGATGCTAATTGGACATACTCAGTTTTTAGAGATAATTGCGGTAAGAAGTATTTTCAGATAGACACGTATGGTTCTGAAGATAGGAAAATGCCAAATAAGATTAGTCAGTCGTTACAGTTCGATGAGGAAACGGCTTTATATTTGATTAATGTTATAAAAAATGAATTTAATTTATAACGGAAACCAATGAGGACAATCAAAAGAATTCGCGAAATTTTGTTGAACTTTTAATCGTTGTAGCTTTCAATAGATACTATTATGAATAAATAAATTCTTACTAACGAAGATTTCTTTTTCTATAAAGATACTAGGACTACTTTGTTCATTTTATGTCTTAAGACTAGTTATGTGGTTTCATCTGAGGACCGCCTCGTACTAGTCTTATTTTAATACCAAATTAAACGAAATTCGTTACTAGATCGCCTGGATTTGTATCAACTTATACAGGTTTTCTTTGTTTTGGGGTAGCAGTAGCCACCCATGTACTAGAAACCCGGCGGAATATAGCCTCATCCGTTGGGCGTTGCTGCGTATTACAACAATTTAAAGGGACTTCGATCACATGCAGTAAAGAAGAGGAAACCCGATATTGTGCTATCTGGCAGGCTTATTCCGATCTCATAGGCGACATCGCCAAAGGAATCATCGAACTTACGTCCGCTTTTGAAACAGCAAAATACCCGCCGCTCGTCTTAGTGACTTACCATACTCGCGACTACCGCGACGCCCTAAAGCGAATGGCAATGTACAAACAAAGGTGTCCTCCAGAATCCTGTGCATAGGAGGGGGAGCATTGCACCATATTAAATAATGGACAATTCGGCCTTCCTGTTTGAGCTTGGGCACAGGGGCACGGATCGCCAGTTGACGGTGCGGCTTGTTGAGTTCTCAGATTCTATGGGAGATGTACGGGATCAGGAAGTTTACTTCGGTTGCCCGATCAAGATAGGGCCGGATTTTCCGAAGCAGGAATAAATAAGACACCTTAATGGTGTCTTATTTATTTTCTGTGATTACTTTTCCGGTTAATGAATAGAATAATGAGTACATAGTGTACATTATGTACATAATTATATAGAATGGAGGTGAGGAGGGATGAACATGCAAACGATGTTAAATGCAACGGATGTAAGAGCCAATTTTGGCGGGTTTATTGATACGATCGTTCGGGAGAAGCCTCAGGCAATTAAAAGAAATAGGGATGTGATCATGGCCTTCTCTAAACAACAGCTTAGAGAATTGCTGTCGATTTATGAGCTGACATTTGAGTATGAACAAGATGAAGATGGAAGATATGCCGGGTCTATAGAGCAAATCGAGGATATTGTAGCAGATGGTGAGACTCTGGAGGAGCTTAGAAACGAATTGGCACGGCATTTGGTCGAGTATTCCATCGATTATGAGAATAATTATGCTCAATACTACAATACCCCCAACCGTCACAAACATGCGCCTTATGTGTTGCGTGTCTTGCTTGAGGACGATACGGAAGCTGTTGCAAGGATGTTCCATGCCTAGTTCGAGCGATCTTGAGAATTTCTTGCGACGCGACGGTTGGGTGATGGTCCGGCAAACAGGCAGAGATAAATTGTACCAGAAGACTCTGCCTAATGGAGAAATCTTACGATCAGCAGTCTCTAAAGGAACCGGTGAGATCGGCAAAGGCTTATTCAACCGGATTTTAAAGCAACAGTTACGGGTAGACAAAGAGTATTTTAATTCGAAGAAATAATAGGGCTATCACGGCTATACGCCTTCACGTACCACCCCCCGTTTCTACCTCTGCTACTATAAAAGTAAAACGGAGGTGTCCCATGCCCACCCTTCTAGAATCCCTATACTACGGCAAGCTAATTCCTAGCGAAACGACCGTCTCCCAGGACCCGGAGTATCGCCAACTAAGCAGACAAATATCCGAGTCCATGGACTCGTGGCGAAGCAAGCTCTCCGAAGAGGATTTCGAAGAGCTCGAGGCTTTGTTCGATTTGTGCCAGCAGCTTCAGGGAATGGAACTGGCGGCTTCTTTTGCGCAAGGGTTTCGGCTGGGGGCGGCTTTGGTCTTTGAGGTGTATGCGGAGGGCCCTGCCTATCCGAGTTAACCACTGTTGAGCCTTTTTTTGGTTCTTTATGTATTTATGAATTCCGCTTCGGAAGGCAGCTTCTTATCTCCTGAACTTCCATCTCCGTTAGCTGCTGCGACCGACAGATCGCTTCAAGCTGCTTCTCTATGTTTTTGAGCTGGAGCTGGGTTTGTTGCTGGATTTTTTCGGTCGCTTTTTGCGCTTTGGTGTTGTCCACTAATACGACAACGGTAAGACCGGCGCTGAAGATCGTCAGGCCCCGGGCCAGTTGATCTATATCCAGTTCGTTGATGGACATGACGCAATCGGCGACCCCGGCACCGACCAGGAATCCTCCAATAATCATCACGGTGTTTAAAACCCACTTTTGTTCTTTGATGGTGCTTATATCCGCTTTGCTGGTTAACATTTTTGATAGTATTCGCTTCATGGTTGCCTTCCCTTCAATCCCACGATGGTATAAAATATCACATTAAATTCTACTATAATGGCTCTTCTATAATTTAACAACGGATGGTGTAAGCTCGCTGGCATCCTTAATGGGTAATAACCTTTGGAAGCTGTTTATACTAGGAATCATCAGATCTTAATCATTTCAGCAAGGAGGCTGTTTACATGAACCAGCAGATTCCGCAATATACGCTTAATGATGGCTTAAAGGTCCCCGCAATCGGGTTCGGCACGTATAGTCTGAAGGGGGAAGAAGGCGTTAAGGCGATAGCCGCAGCGATGGATGCGGGGTATCGGTTGATTGATTCGGCTTTTAATTATGAGAATGAAGGGGCTGTCGGGAAAGCGATCAAGCAGAGTTCAGTGCCCAGGGAGGAACTGCTGATCAGTTCCAAGCTGCCGGGGCGGCATCATGCCTACAAAGAGGCGCTCGAAACGATCGAGGAATCGCTGTGCCGGGCGGATCTGGATTATTATGATCTCTATCTGATCCACTGGCCCAATCCCAAGCAAGATAAGTACGTGGAGGCTTGGCAGGCCATGATCGAGGCTCGGAAGCGCGGATATATCCGTTCGATCGGGGTTAGTAATTTCCTTCCCGAACATCTGGATCGCCTGATTAAGGAAACTGGGGTGACGCCGAGTATGAATCAGGTGGAGCTGCATCCATTCTTTGACCAGGCGGGTCAGCGGCAGAAACATGAGGAACTTGGGATCCTGACGGAATCCTGGAGTCCGCTGGGGCGCGGGAATGATATTGTGGAGCATGAGAAGATCGTCCAGATCGGACAAGCTCACGGAAAGACGGGAGGCCAGGTGATTCTGCGCTGGCATACCCAGCTTGGGTCGATTCCGATCCCGAAATCCGGTTCGCTTCAGCATCAGCAGGATAATCTCAATATTTTTGATTTCGAGCTGACGGCGGAGGAGATGGAGGTCATCGCCTCGTTTAACCGGGAAGACGGACGGTTGTGGGGACAGGACCCGAGCGAGTACGAGGAATTCTAAACTAACATTGTAGTATTAAAAAGACGAGGCTCTGAATCGGCCAGTATAAGCCGTTTCAGAGCCTCTTTCTTTTGCTAAATAATAAATTAAGTCGGCCGGCTACTTATTCGAGTTGCTTGCGCTTGGGAAGAAGCGTATAGATCGGCGATCAACCGCATGGTTTTGATACCTTCCTCGGCGTGAATCGGGAAGCGGGCCCCGCTTCGGACATGATCGTAGAAGTCTTCGATCAAGAGCTGATGGCTGGTGCCCCAATAGGATTTCCCCGTAACCAGACCTTGCTCATCCAAGGTGGCAGGAGGCTCACACAGCAGCGTCTCACAATCATGCTGGATGAGGTGCAGGCAATCGTTACGCTGCTGGAGTACTCCTTGTTCGAACACCAACTCTAACTCGACCGGCGAATTGGAGATATAGGCGTTCGTGGCATAAAATAATGCCCGGGCCCCGTTGGTAAACCGGATATGGGCATGCGCCGTATCCTCCACCTCAATGGTATCGCCTAGGGCATCGGTGCTTGCGGTGCCATGAATGGAAGCCACCTCGCCACCGAACCATTGCAGCAGGTCGAGGGTATGAATCGCCTGGTTGATCAGCACGCCGCCGCCTTCGGTCGCCCAACGTCCGCGCCAAGGGCTGGAGGTATAATAATCCGGGCCGCGATCCCAGGTGACGATGCCTTTAAGGCCGAGCAGACGTCCCAGCGTTCCGGCGTCGATGATTTCGCGGATCCTCCGCGAAGAGGCGTTATAACGGTTCTGAAAAGCAATGCCCAGTTGGGCCGGGCTCCGGCTTGCTTCCCGAAGCAAAGCCTCTGCAGCGTGGAGATGATGAGCCATCGGCTTCTCGGTGAGTACATGTTTGCCCGAGCGGAGCAAGTCAATCGCCATCTCGGCGTGGAGGTGATGGGGCGTGCATAGATGCACGACCTGAATATCTTCCCGGTCCAGTAGCGTTTGCATATCACTGGCGGCTTCACAATGGTATCTTTCAGCGGCTTGTGCAGCCTTGGCCGGATCGCTGTCCACGATCAGCTTCAGATGAACTCCGTTTAGTTTGGCTATGCTGTCGGCATGAAGCGGGGATATTCCCCCGGCACCGACGATGGCCGAACCGATCTGATCTCTCATGATGCATCCTTCCTGTCTATAGAGATGTAGTGAGACGAAGTGCCTGGTTCTGTGCCTTCAGGCAGAGTTCCGCGGCTTTAAAAGCATGCTCCTGGGTCATCGCCTGTTCGGTCCGGTGGATGCAATCCAGGATCAACTCTCCGAAGTAAGGGAATCCCACCTGTCCGCGAACGGAAAAATGCTGTTCTCCATCCTTGTTGACCAGGTAGACATGGTCTCCCTCCGCGTCCCGGGCAATGTCGGTATATTTTCGCAGCTCGATGTATCCATCGGTTCCCAGAATAAAGGTCCGGCCGTCTCCCCAGGTGCTTAACCCGTCCGGCGTAAACCAGTCGACCCGGAAGTACTGGGTCGCTCCGTTATCGCCGACCAGCGTCGCGTCACCGTAATCCTCCAGCTCCGGGTAATCGGCATGGTTATAGTTGGCGACCTTGCTGTGCACGATCTCGGCATCCTTGCAGCCGGAGTAGAACAGAAATTGCTCGATCTGGTGACTGCCGATGTCGCAGAGAATGCCGCCGTACTTGTCTTTTTCAAAAAACCAGGCCGGCCTCGAAGCGGCGTTTAACCGGTGCGGGCCGAATCCGGTAATTTGCAGCACCCGGCCAATGGCGCCTTGCTGAATCAGTTGCCCGGCGTAGACCGCGGATTCCACATGCAGGCGCTCGCTGTAGTAAACCGCATACTTCCGGCCGGTCTGCGCTACCTTCAGGCGGGCCGCCTCCAATTGCTCCAGGCTGGTGAACGGTGTCTTGTCGGTGAAGTAATCCTTGCCCGCATCCATCACCTTCAGCCCTAAGGGGCCTCGTTCGGATGGGACCGCTGCGGCGGCAACGAGCCGAACCTCCGGGTCGCCAAGGATTTGTTCAAGACTGTCGGCGGGAGCGGCCTGCGGATACGAGTTCAGAAATGCCTGCACTTTGGCCGGGTCTGGATCATAGACCCATTTCAGGGTCGCTCCGGCCTCGATCAATCCGCCGGTCATGCCATAAATATGTCCGTGATCCAGGGCAGCGGCGGCAAAGACAAACTCGCCCGGCTGCACGACCGGATTGGGCCGGCCCTTTGGCGCATAGTTCATTCCGTCGCGAGTCTGAAAAGTTTTAACCTGACCGTTATCTTCCGATGGCATAGATACGTAGCCTCCTTAAATTCGCTCATGAATGAATTCGGCAAACTGCCGAAGCATAGTTCTGGAATTCCAGGTGCCGCTGAAGTCTTCGATGCCGAGATAGCCGTCATAATGAACGGATTTCAAATCCGCCAGCAGCCGGCCGAAATCGACGACTCCGTTATGCAGGGAGGCCCATTCACATCGCCATTCGGCCGTTCCGTCCTGGTGCTTGCCGGTTTCGGCCCAAGCGGCGTTCTTGATATGAACATGGGCCAGATACGGACCCAACAGCTCCAGTCCCATCTTGAATTGCTCGTAGCCTTCATACACCATGTTGCCGGGGTCGAACAAGACGCCGATCAGGTCGGGATCGCAGTGGCTGACAAGCCGATGGGCCAGGCCGGCACTAGGGGCGATAGTGAAATGATGAGTCTCCACGACCCCTTTGACGCCGTATTGTTTGGCAAGCCGCTCGGCTTCCTTCAGATAGCGGACAGTCTTGTCGTAGAGCTCGGGATAAGGCGTGCCATCGCCATATCCGGCAGCTCCGACGCGAATCATCTTCGCGCCCAGCAGACGAGCGGCATGGAAGGCTTGCTCAGTCTCCTCCAGACCGAGGTGATTCAGGTAGGGAGTGACGCTGACCATCTCCAGGCCCGCGTCTTCGGTAAGATGCTTGAAGCGTAGCAGCTCGTCATCAGGGAGCGACGGATCAATGGAGCATAGATTATTGCGCCAGTAGGATGGCGCTTCCCCGGCTGCATCGGCCGGAATCTCTTTGTATCGCCATTCCACCCCATGGAGTCCGGCTTCCCGGGCTGCTTGGACTAACTCCTCCGGGGTGAGATCCGGTGTTGATACGGTGAATACGGATAGTTTCATCGCGGGTTGAGCCTCCTTGAAATCGCTTGGTTCGGTTTTGAAATTTCAGAGCCTAATGTTAATGCGTACCCGAAACATCGAGCGTTTTGCCGTCTCCGCTATTTTTACGGAAGGTTGAAGCTTCGATCTTCTCTTGCAGCTTGGCGTGGTACAAGTCCTCATCCAGCGGCAGGTCCACCCAATCCCCGGTCCAGGACGACAAATGCATGGCATTGGACAGCGTCAAGCCGTGAATGCCTTCCTCTCCCGGAGCCAGCAACGGCTCGCCGTGAAGAATAGCGTTCGTGAAATTCCGCAGAATGCCCTGATGTTGCGAACCTTCCCCCTCGCCGACCGGAATCTCACATTTCCAGCATTCGGGTTGACCGAACCCGCCGGTGAATTCCGCATTGAACTGAGGTTCAGGCATCCGCAGCCGCCAGAAGGTCAGCTTGCCGTCTTCGACGACGATTTTTCCGCGATCCCCGGTCAGCTCAAAGCGATTCGTTCCCGGGGCCTCGCCGGTCGTAGTCACGAACAGCCCTGTAGCGCCGTTGCTATATTCAACATAAGCGGTGACGTCGTCCTCGACCTCGATGTTCCGGTATTTGCCGAAGTGGCAAAAAGCGCGAACCCGTACCGGCATCATGCCGGTCGTCCACTGCCATAGATCAAGCTGGTGCGGATCCTGATTGAGCAGCACGCCGCCGCCTTCGCCGGCCCATGTGGCGCGCCAGCCGCCGGAATCGTAATAGCTCTGCGACCGGTACCAGTTCGTAATAATCCAATTCGTCCGCCGGATCTCACCGAGTTCCCCGGATAACACCAGTTCGCGCAGCTTGGCATAGAGAGGGTTGGTGCGCTGGTTGTACATGATGCCGAACAGCTTGCCGGAGACTTCAGCCGCGCGGTTCATCTCCCGGACCGCCTTGGTGTAGACGCCGGCCGGCTTTTCGATCAAGACGTGGTAACCGCTTTCAAATGCCTGCACAGCCAAGGTGGGATGGTCATAATGCGGCGTTGCGATCAGAACCGCATCCATAACATGAGACGCTAGGAAATCATCGGGATTTCCGAAGGCAAGCACTTGGCTGGGGAGATGCTCTTGTGCCCATTGCAGCCGCTTGGGATTTGTATCGCATACCGCAGTCAACTCGGCTCCCTGAATATCGTGAATCAGGCTTAACGCATGGGCCGAGCCCATATTCCCGATGCCGATGATGCCAAACCGTACTTTGTCCATATTGATCGATCCCTGCCTTTCTATTATCGAGTCATAATTGTGCACGCATATATAAGGTTGGTTTTCTATTTGACGCTATTAGCTTAGCTTGAATATCCGGGAATGAGAATGACAAAGATTAAGCGTCTTTTGCACAAAATTAAGGTGAAAGTGTTAAATGCCGTCCGCAATGCTACAATCAAAAGAGAAGTGAAATCCACGTAGAGGACGGGGAGAAATGATGAATGAAATGGAGCTTCTGGCCGGGAGGATGCCCGAAAGCTTGACCGTAACGGTAACACACGCCCAACTGAAAAGCGGTCTTCCGGGCTGGAACCGGACGGAGCTGTCCCCGAGCTTTAACCGGCTGTATTTTATTCCTCAAGGGGAAGGGTCCGTCATGATCAATGGCGAGACGTATTACCCGCGCCCCAATCAATTGATGATCATGCCTGCGGGCTCCAGCCAAACGACGTATACCAATCCCGACAATCCGTATTCCAGATACTTTTGCCATTTTGATGCCCAAGTGGGTGGGTGGCCGCTGTTTCATGCGGGGAGCAAGCTCTATATCAGCGATGTCCATAATCCCGAGTACGTCCGTATGACGTTCGAAGAGATGATTCACCAATTTCAGAGCGGCGGTCCTTTCGCCGGGCTGCGGATGCAGGCCTGTCTGCTGAATCTGATTGCGTGCTGTCTGGAGGAGGGAGGGTATCGCGATTATTTGAAGGATTACATGCAGATGACGGAACGAAACAAGCTGGGAAAAGTGCTGGCGTATATTCAGGAGCACCTGTGCGAGTCGATCGAGATCGAAGCGTTAGCCCACCTCGTACACTTGCATCCGAACTATTTTATTCCTTATTTCAAAAAGATCATGGGCGTCACCCCTATGCATTACGTGCAGCAAAAGCGGATGGAAGAGGCTAAGCGGCTATTGACCTTCACGGACACCAGCATTGCCGAAATTGCCGAGCAACTGGGCATGCAGCTCGCTCATTTCTCCCGCCAGTTCAAAAGTCACGCGGGCATATCGCCGACTTCGTATCGGGCTTGTACGCGGTAAAGCAACTGCAATATTTTTAAAGCAAAGAAAGACCACCCTTGAGGACCTTTGAGGGTGGCCTTTCTTATGGGAGGGAGACACCGGCAGCCTTCAAACCGGCTTGATCGTATCCCGTATCACCAAACTTGTAGGCAACATGACCTTCTTATTGCCGTAAGAGGAGCCTTCGGTAATTTCGAACAGCAGCTTGGCGCTCTCGTAGCCGAGGACGTCGAAATATTGTTTCACTGTGCTCAAGGCGACCTTGGCGAATTTGGAGCTCTCGAAATCGTCAAAGCCCATGAGAGATACTTGTTCGGGGATGCGAATGTCAAGTGCGGTGAGCTGCTCGATTGCCTCAAGGGCTCGCTTGTCGTTCGCACAGAACAGCGCGGTCAGCTCCCCAGTTTGGATAAGGCGCGCGAGCGCAGCGTAGTCTAGTTCCTTGTCTAAGAACAAGAGTGACTCGGGGATCGGAAGGGTCGCATTCGACATGGCGTTGAAATAACCGTTATATCTGTCAACCTCCGGGCTCAGGTAGTAATCGTAAGCCGCGAATCCGATTCGGCGATGCCCCTGCTTGATCAAGTATTCTACGGCTTCATAAGCTCCGTCGTGGTTGTTGCAGGTGACGACGTTGACCGGATAGCCGGAAGGGGAACGATCGATCATCACGAACGGAATCGCCTTTTTGCGAATTTCTCCGAGATAGCCCTTTGCCGCTTCGGGATTAGAGGAATAGATGAGGATTCCTCTTAATTCCGTTTGAATCAGCTCCAGAACGAGCTCTCGTTCCTGGTCGAAGTCGTTCTCCACGAATTCGATGATCAGTTTGCAGCCCTGCTTGCCTAGAAAGGATTGAATGCCCCTCATGATCTGCATATACGAACTATCGTACAGGTCGATGCCGGAGATGACGAAGGCTACCAGATTTGAGGTCTTTTCCGGGACGGCTGCTTGGCTGGCGACAAAGCTTCCCTTCCCTCTGACGCGGTAGATTACGCCCTCGTTCACCAGCTCCGACAGTGCCTTGCGGACGGTGATGGAGCTGACATCCAGCAGCTTGGAGAATTCCGACTCGCTGGGAATCCGGTCGTCCTTCGTAAATTCCTGATTCTCGATCTGGGATAAGACATAGTCTTTCACCATTTGGTACTTTGGCAGAGCCAAGTCCTTCTTGCTCAAAGAGATTCACCTCGTATCAACATTTCCTCAATTATAGCGCACATCACTTTAAAAAGTATACGTACTTGGAGCGTATCCAGGAAAAAGATTATGTCGAATAGGTGGCTATTTTCAGAATTTTAGCAGAAAAGGGAGCGAAATTAGATAAAAGGTTTGAATTTCATGAATATATGTAATACTATGTGGTCAAATAAAGTATGTGTTTTGTTTTGCTTATCATAACAACTTTACCATACTTGCGCCATATCATACCGCCAACAGACATCAAAACGAGCCGCCGGGCAATCCGGCAGCTCGATGCTTGGGTATTTCATTTAGAAGGTTACGATGGCGCCTTCCTTCTCGAACGGGTAGTCGATAACGATGCGCCCCGCTTCGGTGTCGCCGATGCCGCTGTACAGGTTGACCTTGCCGTCGGGACGCATCTCGATACCGGCGGTGAAGGCACAGTCGGTCAGATGCAGCTTCTTGGCTGGGCCATCCGGATAACAAGGACGGGTACCGATGATTTTTAAATCCGAGAATTGGTTGGTCTGCGGGTCCACTACGAAAGCCATGTTCATATAGGTCGATGTATCTCCTTGTGCATAGCAGATATGGCCGATGACGCCGATCTTCCCGCTCTCGAGCAAGTAGGCCTGGTTGCAGCCGCCCCACTCATCCTCTTGGAACAGTCCGCGGATATAAGGGGCGCTCTCGATGACTTCCGGAGACAGGGCGTCGAGGCTGTCGATGATGGTGAATCCCACCAAGGATTCGCTTCCGAATTCCTTGCGCACATCTTCGCCGCGCGGCCTGGAGAAGACGCCGATCTTGCCGTCCTGGAGCTCTACGAGCCGAATATCCTTCATATAATCCGGGCCGGTTGTGAAGTAGTAGAGATCATGAAGATCGCGGCCTTTGTAGAAATATCCGTAGAACGTATCGAGCCGCCCCTGCTTGTTACGAACATGCGTGCCGCCCAATACGACTTGTTTATCGATTACGCTAATATATGGGTCTTCAAGCTGATAAATCATCGTATCCGGCACGGCTGTCCACTCGTCAGGACCGCTCTGCTCGAATAGGCGAACCCAAGACCTTGCCCACTCATGGCGTCTTTCCACGCGTCCGTAAATGTAGCGCTTGCCGTTCCATTCAAACGGAATCGAAGGATTATAGACATCGAAGCCATCGACTCCGCGGAAGACAAGCTTGGCACTTTCATAAATGCATTTGCTGGCTTCAAATTGCTGACGCAGTTCCATTAAGTTCATCTCTGGCAAATCTCCTTTCAGGCTTCAATACAATTCTATCTTAATCGATAGCTATGCCCCAAATCTTGCTCCATTTTTGAATGCATTATGGTGTTTTGACATCGGAGGAACTTTACTTGTCATGGTCAATATACGAACGAGGGGGAATATCGCCTATGTTGAAGCTTCTTGCATCGGACGGCATCGATTCTGAAATTCAGGCCCACTATCGGCTGATCGCTTCGGTGCACGATACGATCGGCATGCATACTCATGACTTCTTTGAATTGTTTCTTATCCTGAAGGGAAGCGTTGTGCATGTCATTAACGGCAACCGGCAGCTGCTGCAGGAGAATACACTCGTGTTCATACGTGACCGGGACGTTCATTATTATGAGCAGACGACGGATAGCGATTGCCAGTTCATCAATTTGTCGTTCCATCGGGAGGTTCTGGACGACCTGATTGCTTTCTTGGGAGAAGGGTTTCCGAGCGAAAGGCTGCTTGAGCCGGCCATGCCTCCGTCGACTTTGCTGTCCAAAACGGAGAAGGAATATGTGCGGTACCGGCTGGACCAGCTCAGTCTGATTCCGCAGGAGAAGAAGCCGGCCGTCAAAGCGGAGGTGAGAGCCATCCTGACTGACCTGTTCTCCCGGTACATTAAGGCCGAAGCGGATCACATCGAATTTAACGGACAGCCGGAGTGGTTTAGGGCTCTATGCAGAGAAGCGAGACAGAAGGAACATTTCACACGGGGAACCGCTGCGCTTGTCGGACTGTCGGGCAAATCGCATGCCTACGTATGCAGAATGTTCAGGAAGTATCTCGGGATGTCTCCAACCCAGTATATTAACGAACTAAGAATGTCCTACGCTGAGAATTTGCTTCTGAACACGGATATGGAGATCGTGGACATCAGTTTGGAGATTGGGCTCGATAATGTCAGTTATTTCTATGATTTATTCAAACGGAGACATAGCCTGACGCCGCATTTATATCGTCAGTTCGGAATTGTCCAAAGATAGTATACTCAGTCAAAGGTGATTATTAATTTGTTTTTAATATATTGACGGGTTAGATAGTATGTGTTATTTTCTACTTAGCATAACAACCTGTGAGACCTCATGATGCTCATATCTGTAGGGACGGTAGCCGGAGGCAAAGGCGTTTTCGACGAGCGTTAGGATACATCCTGGAGGTGAAAATGAATGCGCTTACATATAAGGCGAACCCAATTACGGGCCTCATGCGTCTGCGACCCATAGTGCGGCTGTATCCGATTACAACATGATACCAGTCAGGAGGTGTTCCTTTGAAGACAACCAATAGCAATCTAGTTGCTAGAATACTCAAGCATCGCTATCTCTACCTTATGATGCTCCCAGGTATTCTAACGGTGCTAATTTTTAACTATTTCCCAATGTACGGAATTTTAATCGCTTTCAAAGACTTCAGCGCTTCCAAGGGGATCTGGGGAAGTGAGTGGGTAGGGCTCAAGTACTTCAATGCCTTCTTTCACGATCCCATGGCGTTTAGGGTTTTGAAGAACACATTACTACTCGGTCTGTATACTCTGTTTTGGTCATTTCCGGCGCCAATTATATTGGCTCTCTTGTTTAATGAACTGAAAAACAAGTTTTTTAAGAAGTTTGTGCAGACGGTTTCTTATTTCCCGCATTTTATCTCAGTGGTCATTGTAGCGGGGTTGCTTAAGGAATTTACAGCGAGGGACGGTTTGTTTAACCATATTCTCGCCTTCTTTGGCGGAGATCCGGTCATGTTTCTTCTCGAGCCGAGCTTTTTCCGGACCATCTTCATCTCTTCCGGGATCTGGCAGGGCGTCGGGTTCGGCACGATCATTTACCTTGCTGCATTAAGCGGAATAGACCCAACACTGTACGACGTAGCCGAGGTTGATGGTGCGGGCCGATGGAAGAAATTGTTGCATATCACATGGCCATCGCTCAAGCCAACCACAATCATTTTATTGATATTCGCCGTGGGGGGAATCCTCGGGAGTGATTTCCAGAAGATCATTCTGCTCTATTCGCCTGAGACTTACGAAGTGGCGGATGTCATCGGATCCTATGTTTATCGACAAGGTATACTGGGCGCGCAATATGAATACACGACGGCCATTGGATTATTCATGTCTTTCATTTCCTTTATTATGTTGTTCTTGACGAATTGGATGAGCCGAAAATTATCAGATACGAGTTTGTTCTAGGTGGTGGGATATTGAAAAAGGCTAACTTGGGTTCTAGAGCTTTCGATGTAATAAACGTGGTTATCATGCTGTTCATCCTGGTAGTCGTGTTATATCCGATTCTTAACATTATCGCTACATCGCTAAGCGGCACAAAGTACATCTCCTCCGGAAGCGTAACGATTTGGCCTAAGGGATTTAATCTGGAAGCATACGCTACGGTGTTTAAGGATCAATACATTTTTAAAGGGTATCTGAATTCGATTATTTATGCGGTTGGCTCTACGGGTATCATGCTGCTGTTTACGGCATTATTGGCCTACCCGCTCACGATTCCGGGGCTTGCGGGTAAGAAATTTGTTACTATCTTCCTCATGATCACCATGTTCTTCGGCGGGGGCTTGATTCCGACTTATCTTCTCATGCGCAATCTGCACTTGTTGGATACGATTTGGGTCATGATTATTCCCGGAGCGATCAGCACCTATAATGTGTTTCTATTTCGAACTTTCTTTCTGAATATTCCTGCTGAGCTGAAGGACTCCGCCTATATCGACGGGGCGAATGATTTGGTCGTTCTGTTCAAGATCATCCTGCCGTTGTCGAAAGCGCTGTTTGCAACCTTTGCGTTATTCGGTCTGGTCGGAAGCTGGAACGGCTGGTTCGAGGCTCTGATTTATCTCCGGGATCAGGATAAGTATCCTCTGCAGATGGTGTTAAGAAACTACCTGTTCACCTTAGATACGACTGCGATTCAAGGACGGGTAGGAAGCGGCTCGGTCGCCATCAATGCCCCAGGGGAGGCGCTTGATCCGAAGGCGGTACGAATGAGCGTTATTGTTATTACCATGTTTCCGATCATGTGTATCTATCCGTTCTTCCAAAAGCATTTCACCAAGGGGGTATTCGTCGGTTCGATCAAGGGTTGAGGTGCGAATGCGGCGATGTAAGGAGGTGGGTGCGCAGACGGTTCATTGCTGGTATGAATAGTAGATTTGAAGAAGCCATTAAATGTAAATTAGGGGGAAATGGAATGAACAAACTGGCAAAAATACTGGCTATGGGTTTGGCCGCGCTAATGGTTTTTTCCGGATGTTCGAGCAACTCCAAGAATTCTGCCGCCACGGGAGGCGATCAAGAGGTAATGCGCTTCTCGGTGACACTGCCTGCAAGCGGCGTGGACAATCCGAACAGTCTGGTAGGCAAGGAATGGCACAAACGTATGGAAGCCTATATGGGCAAGAAGGTAGAAATTGATTATAACTATATTCCGTCTTCCGAATATGACGAGAAGGTCAAGCTCATGATTGCCAGTGATGATCTGACAGACTTCTTCGTGGCGCCACTATTCTATGATACGACCGAAATGGCCAAACAAGGCCAACTTCTTGAGCTAACCCAGTATAAAGATAGGATGCCGAACTATATGAACTACATTGGCAAGGTAAAGGACGGGATGAAGCGGGTAACGGATGCCGACGGCAAAATGTACACCTTTAAAGAAACCTCCACGCCCAGGTTCCCCGAGGATCGCGGCATGCTCATTCAGAATACGTCCGCTT
>DJTQ01000316.1:12957-18077 GCA_002439285.1 Paenibacillaceae bacterium UBA6304 | reverse complement strand
TTAGATGATCCATAAGGGGCATTCTCCTGTGCTTCTCAAAAAATAATGACCAGATTGTTCATGTTTTAATCATATTATTCATTTTACAAATTAGCAAATTGAAATACCATGTAGAAGAGTCGACTGACAACCATATCGCTTCGGGAGGAGTGATGAGAAATGACAAAAATGAAATTAGGAATTATCGGCTGCGGTAATATCAGCCCGGCTTATTTAACCTATCTTGCGCAAAGTGACGTGATTGAAATTCACGCTCTGGCGGATTTAATGCCGGAGAAAGCGAAGGAAAGGGCAGAGGAATTCGGAATTGCAAACGTATGCACAGTAGAAGGACTTTTGGATCTTCCAGAGATTGATCTTATTTTAAACCTGACGATCCCCTCGTCTCATGCATCTGTAAATCTGAGCGCTCTGAACCATGGCAAGCATGTATATGTGGAAAAGCCGCTGTCCGTTTCGCTGGAGGAAGCAAAAGCAACTCTGGATTTAGCGGAGGCGAGACATTTACGTGTAGGCTGTGCTCCGGATACGTTCCTTGGCGCTGGCATCGAGACGAGCCGCCAGGCTATCCAAGACGGATTGATCGGCAAACCGGTTGCTGCAACCGCTTTTATGATGGGGGGAGGTCCGGAAGACTGGCATCCCAATCCCGATTTCTTCTACGCTGAAGGCGGAGGTCCGATGTTTGACATGGGTCCGTATTATTTAACGGTCCTTGTGCAACTGTTGGGACCGATCCGCCGGATCAGCGGCAGCGCCGGGAGTCCGCTTCCGGAGCGGGTTATCCAATCGGGTCCAAGGGCCGGTCAGAGCATTCCGGTGAAGACGGGCACGCATTACAGCGGTACGCTTGATTTTGCGGAGGGAGCCATCGGTACGATGGTGACGAGCTTTGATATTCGGGGCGGAAGCGCTTTGCCTTGGATCGAAATTTACGGAACAAAAGGGACGTTGTCTGTTCCTGATCCGAACTATTTTAACGGAGAAGTCAAACTCCGCCGTCATGGATCGGAAGAGTGGGAGACCCTGGAGTCGGTATTTGAATCAGGACCGAACGAACGTGGCAGAGGAATTGAGGATATGGCCAGAGCGATCTCCGAGGGCAGGGAGCATCGGGCGAGCGGCATTGTGGCTTATCATGTGCTGGAAGCGATGCATGCCTTTGAGCGTTCGTCAAGGGAAGGCAGACATGTTGAACTTGGCAGCGCGACCCGGCTTCGGTTCAACGAGGAAGGTCATTTAGTACAGACTGAAGCAATTCGGAATGGAATAAATGGATGAATTAAAGTATCGTCACAAAATAAATCCGAGGTGAATGAAAATGGTACAAGTAGGATTACAACTATATACGGTTCGTGAAGCGATGGAGCAAGATTTTGAAGGCACACTTCGTAAAGTGGCCGGACTCGGTTACCAAGGCGTGGAGTTCGCTGGATATTATGGGCGTACTGCAGCCCAGGTCAAGTCTATATTAGCGGAAACAGGACTGGTCGCGCTGGGAGCTCATACTCCTTATACAAGACTCCGCGATGCGCTGGAAGAGGAGATCGCCTTTAATAAAGAAATCGGTAACCGTTATCTTGTAGTTCCTTTCTTAGAGGAAGGAGACCGGGACCGCTGGGCAGAAGTAATTGAAGACCTGAAAATGATTGGCAAGCGTTGCGCTGAGGAGGGGATGGTGCTCTGCTACCATAATCATGAATTTGAATTGACCCAGAACCTTGGCGAGGAGACGGTGCTGGATAGTATATATTCGCAGATTCCGTCTGACCTGCTCCAAGTAGAACTGGATTCCTGCTGGGTCAACTACGCAGGGTTCAGCCCGGTGGAATATATCTCCAGATACAAGGGGCGTCTGCCGCTGCTCCATTTAAAAGATATGGTCACCAAACCTGATGGTTCGGCAGAGACGGTAGAGCTCGGCAAGGGCGAAATCCCGGTTAAAGCCATCGCGGACACCGCGATTGACGCGGGAGTAAACTGGCTTGTAGTGGAACAGGATTATTGCGCGAACGACCCGCTCGAGAGCATCGGAACGAGCATGAATTGGGTACGCGATTATGCACAAAAGGGAGGAAAACTCAATGTCTAAAACATTAAAAATTGCGATTATCGGATGCGGCGGCATCGCAAACGGCAAACACTTGCCGAGCCTCGCCAAGCAGCCGCAGGTCGAAATGACGGCTTTTTGCGATATTGTCGAAGAGCGTGCAGTCAAAGCGGCCGCTGAGTACGGCGTCGAAGGCGCAAAGATGTATACCGATTTCCGTAAATTGCTTGCAGAAAGTGATGTTGATGTCGTGCATGTCTGCACCCCGAACGATTCACATGCCGAGATTACCGTGGCCTCCCTGGAATCCGGCCGACACGTTATGTGCGAGAAGCCGATGGCCAAAACGGCGGCACAGGCTCGTCAAATGCTGGATGCCGCCAAGCGTACGGGCAAGAAGCTCAGTATCGCCTATCAGAACCGGTTTCGCGGCGATAGCTTATACCTGAAGCAGCTGTGCGAGAACGGAGAATTGGGCGATATCTATTTCGGCAAGGCGATCGCGCTTAGACGCCGGGCGGTGCCGACTTGGGGCGTATTCCTCGATGAAGAGAAGCAAGGCGGCGGTCCGTTGATCGATATCGGTACCCATGCGTTGGATTTAACGCTGTGGCTAATGGATAATTATGAACCGAAGAGCGTTACCGGTTCGGTGTTCCACAAGCTGGGCAGCCGTACGAATGCGGCTAACGCTTTTGGGCCATGGGATCCGGAACAATTCAAAGTAGAGGATTCCGCCTTCGGCTTCATTACGATGAAGAACGGGGCGACGATCGCTTTGGAGTCCAGTTGGGCGCTCAATGTATTGGATTTCGGAGAAGCGAAAACTTTGCTGTGCGGAACGGAAGGCGGAGCCGACATGGCGGATGGATTGCGTCTGAACGGCGAGAAAATGAGTCGTTTATATGAAACGAAAGTCGACTTCGGTTCCGGCGGCGTGGCTTTCTTTGAAGGCGAACAGGAAACCGATGCGGTTCGTGAAGCCAGAGCGTGGGTTGAAGCCGTGCTTGAAGACAAAGAGCCGCTCGTTAAGCCCGAGCAGGCGCTCGTCGTGACGGAAATTCTTGAGGCGATCTACGAATCGGCCAAGACAGGCAAAACGGTTTATTTTGATTAATGAGACATAGTTAAACTTATATATAAAAAGAGCAGTTTTATACTGAGGAGGAATGAAAATGAAACTAGGTGTTTTTCTCGTACTGTTTGGAGGACGTCCGCTTGAGGAAGCGCTGGATCTGGTAGCCGCTCAAGGATTGAAAGCGGTTGAGATCGGTACAGGTGGCCATCCCGGCAATGCGCATTGCAATCCGGACGAATTATTGGAGAATAAAGCAGCCCGTGACAATTTCAAGAAAGCGGTGGAATCCCGCGGGCTTATGATCAGTGCATTGAGCTGCCACGGCAATCCGCTGCATCCGCAAAAAGCAATCGCCAAGGAGTTTCACGATACGTATGTGAAGACAGTTCAATTGGCTGAGCTTCTGGAAGTACCGGTAGTAAACACATTTTCCGGATGTCCCGGTGACCATGAGGATGCCAAGTATCCGAACTGGCCGGTAGCTCCATGGCCGAATGACTTTAAGGAAGTACTGGATTGGCAATGGGAGAACAAAGTGATCCCTTACTGGACCGAGTGGGGCAAATATGCAGCCGATCATCATGTGAAAATCGGACTGGAGCTGCACGGCGGATTCTCCGTGCATACGCCCGCAACGCTGCTTCGTCTACGCGAAGCCGCGGGCGAAGTCATTGGTGCCAACCTGGATCCGAGCCACATGTGGTGGCAAGGAATCGATCCGGTACAGGCCATTTCTATTCTGGGCAGGGAGAATGCTATCCACCATTTCCATGCCAAGGATACGACGATCGATCCGGTCAATGTTAACCGGTATGGAATCACGGACATGCAGCCGTATACGGCGATGCTTGACCGGGCATGGCAGTTCCGTACGGTAGGTTACGGACATGACATGAAAATTTGGGCCGACATCATCAGTGCATTGCGGCTGCATGGGTATGATTATGCAGTTAGCATCGAGCATGAAGACGGCCTTATGTCCACAGAGGAAGGATTTACTAAAGCGGTACGTAATCTTCAGCAGATCCTGATCGAGGACTCGGCTGCAGACATGTGGTGGGTTTAAGTTTACTTAATTCTTCTTTCAATAGCGAAATAGGATCACAAAAGACAGACCTCTGGCTCCAGAGGCCTGTCTTTTTTTCGAACGATAAGGGTATAGTAAATTTGCGGATTACGGAATCAAGCCATGATTCTTGTGGGCTTTTCCGCCTGAAAATGGTATGCTTTAGATGATAATTATCATGGAATCATGGTTGGGCCATCATAATTATCTCATTCGCAGCATTTTATAAATGAGCACGCTTTTTTGGACATTCGCAATCAAAAATGCTATGATGTAATATACTAACTAATTGTAAGTCTTGTGATAAGTCAGTCCAATTTCGGTATAGATAGGGTTTAATATTAAGAGGTGAATTTTGATGGGAGATAATAATTTTGCGATGTGTCCACGTTTTGAATCCGCATTCGTGATTCTTGGCAAACGTTGGAACGGTCTGATCATTCATACATTAATGAGCGGGCCCAAGCGCTTTAAGGACATTTCAAACGGAATTCCGGCTATGAGTGATAAGATGCTGTCTGAGCGGATGAAGGATCTGGAAAACGAGGGAATCGTGGACCGGCATGTCTATCCCGAAACTCCGGTACGGATTGAATACGAACTGACGGAAAAAGGGAGAGCCCTGAGCCCGGTCATGGACCAGGTGCAATGCTGGGCTGAGCAATGGATCGAGTAGTTTAACGTGCCGTCATCCCGTAGCGGAGCGGCACGAATTATATAGAAAGTGGGTGTACTTGTGGCTGAGGTGATAGTAATCGGAGCGGGACCAGCAGGATCGAGCGCAGCATTATTTCTGGCCAAGGCAGGGAAGGAAACCTTAGTTCTTGACAGCAATACCAGTATGACGAAACGGGCTTGGATTGAAAATCACTACGGTGCCAAGGATATTTCCGGACCGGATTTGCTAAGTATCGGTCGGGAGCAGG
>DJTQ01000316.1:0-12853 GCA_002439285.1 Paenibacillaceae bacterium UBA6304 | reverse complement strand
AGTATCGGTCGGGAGCAGGCCCAGAAATTCGGAGCTAAGTTTATTGAGGAGAAAGTCACGGTAGTGGATACGAACGGTGGATCGAAAGTGACCGTTAAAACGGAATCCGGCCGAAGCTATGAGGCATCCCATGTGATTCTGGCAACCGGAGCGCTAACTGAGTTAGCAGGTACGATCGGCCTTGAACTTAAGGAAGGCAGAGAACCGAGAATCAAAACCGTGATCGACACGGACGGAAACGGACGCACAAGCAATCCTCGGATCTGGGCTGCCGGTACGGTCGCTGGCGTAAGCGTTCACACGATTATTACGGCGGGTGACGGTGCCAAAGTAGCCATTGAGCTTATAAGCGAACTGAATGGCGAGCGCTACGTGGATCACGATGTATTAAAGTCCTAATGTGGTAACAATCCAATTAATATTATAAATAAATAGCCGACAGATAAAAAAAGCTTCCCTTGAGTGAATGGCACTCGGGAAGCTTTTTTGCTCAGAACAGACAAGAAGTTTGTGACGGCAATCACAAATATGAGATCAAAGGTGCGTTAAGCTGAATTTAAAATAAGTTTGGATTGAGATGCTAAACAGAGGAGGAGATGGGTAGGATGGAGAACAAGCTGTTCGACAAGAAAAGTCTAGTTCGGGATATCGTGCTTGAATTCCCTAAGTCAGCGGATTATTTTCGGCGTCGCAAAATTGACTTTTGCTGCGGAGGCAACCGGCCTCTTCAAGAAGCGGCAGAGGAAAGAAATATGGAAGTCGATGAACTTCTAGCCGATTTGGCAAAGTTGGTAGCTGAACATCCGAATGCAGAGGAGAGAGACTCCTGGAGCGATGCGGATTCGCAGGCCCTTATCGGCCATATCGTAAACAAGCATCACGCTTACTTGCGGGAACAATTGCCGGAACTGCATAAGAGCGTAATCAAGGTCTCTCGCGTACATGGCGAACATGATCCCCATTTACTCGAAGTAGAGCAGTTGTACGGCCAGCTTCGTAGCGAGTTGCTTGAACACACGGCCAAGGAAGAAGCGGAAGTCTTTCCGAAAATGATCAATTGGGAATTGGGGCAAGAACAAGAAGTTCTCAATAAATTGTCTGCGGCGATATCGGAACTGGAAGCTGAGCATGATGGGGCAGGCAAGATTTTGAAACGTTTGCGGGAAATTACCGGAGATTTTCAGCCGCCGGCTCACGCCTGTACGACTTACCGTACGACTTACGCGCGATTGGAAGAATTGGAAGGGATGACATTTAGTCATATTCACCTTGAAAACAACATCCTATTTCCTCGCTACGCGGCATTGTAAGCAACAAAAAAATGAAGGTTGTAACTTTCCCTCCTGAATAAGGAGGGAAATAATTGTGTTTTTCAATAGGAAAACACAAAAAACTATGAACAATATTGTGATAAGTTTCACATTTAGTGTGAAATAGATCACAATGTAATTCTAATTTTAATTTTATAATTTACTTATAAAATTAAAAGTATTGCAGACCGAATCGATTGCATTTTGAAGGAGGCAATTCCAATATGGGAACAGATAGAGAAAAATTAGTGGTGATCGGCAATGGGATGGCGGGTATTAGTGCTGTCGAACAAATTTTGAAACTGACGAAGAAATTTGAAATTACGGTATTTGGGAGCGAGCCGCATCCTAACTATAATCGGATCATGCTATCTTACGTTTTGGAAGGCAGCAAGACGATCGATGACATTGTTCTGAATGATTTGAACTGGTATCGGGAGAACGGAATTACGCTGCATACGAGAACAACGGTTGCCAAAATTGATGAACAGACCAAAGAAGTAGTTACAGCAGATGGAATGCGGGTGCCTTATGACAAGGTGCTGATCGCAACAGGCTCGAACTCGTTCATTCTGCCGATTCCCGGCAGCGACAAGGAAGGCGTAGTCGGTTTCCGTGATATTGCGGACTGTACTCAAATGCTGGAAGCGGCCAAGACCTACCGGACAGCAGCTGTAATCGGCGGGGGCTTGCTTGGTCTTGAAGCGGCTAAAGGTCTCGTTCAACTCGGAATGGATGTTACAGTCGTCCACTTGATGGAGGATTTGATGGAGCGCCAGCTTGATCATCAGGCGGCTTCGATGTTGAAGGCGGAGCTTGAGCGCCAAGGTATCAAATTTAAGATGGGTGCGCAAACGTCCGAACTGCTGGGCGATAAGAGAGTCACGGGTCTCCGGTTCGCTGACGATACAGTACTTCATGCAGAATTCGTCGTAATGGCAGTAGGGATTAAACCGAATGTTGCGGTCGCCAAAGAAAGTGGAATTACCGTCAACCGCGGGATCGTGGTCAACGATTATATGCAGACATCGATGGAAGGCGTGTATTCGGTCGGTGAATGTACGGAACACCGCGGTACCTGCTACGGTCTGGTTGCTCCTTTGTTTGAACAGGGAATGGTGCTGGCCAAGCATATCAGCGGTGTAGAAGCTCCTCCGTACGAAGGTTCGGTCGTATCGACCAAACTGAAAATATCGGGCGTCGACGTATTCTCGACCGGGGAGTTCATCGATAATCCGGAGCATACAGTGATCGCCAACAAAGATGACTGGAAACGTACTTACAAGAAAATATTGTTGAAAGATGGGGTTATGGTTGGTGCCGTACTCTTCGGCGATATTACGGATTCGGCGGAGTTGCAGAAGCTGATTAAGCAGAAGACGGTTATGACAGACGAACTATACGGCTCGCTGATGGGAACAGGTTGCTGCGGCGGCGGAGGCAAGAAGACAACTTCGGTTGAAACAATGTCGGACGAAGAAATCGTCTGCGGTTGCAACGGTGTAACCAAAGGCACGATCGTGGACGTAATAACGAATCAGGGATTGACGACGGTCGATGAGATTAAAGCTTGTACCGGGGCAACCCGTTCGTGCGGAGGCTGCAAGCCGGTAGTGGAACAAATCTTGCAATACGTGCTCGGTGATGGCTTCGAGACAACAGCCAAACAAGGGATTTGCGGATGCACGACCCTGAGCCGCGATGAAATCGTGGCCGAGATTCAAGCCAAAGGACTGCAAACAAGCAAAGAAGTGATGAATGTACTGGGTTGGAGCCAACCGGAAGGCTGCTCGAAATGCCGCCCTGCGATCAACTACTACCTTGGAATGCTATATCCGGATACGCATGAAGATGAGAAAGAATCGCGTTTTGTTAACGAACGGATGAACGCTAATATTCAAAAAGACGGAACCTATACTGTCGTTCCCCGCATGTACGGCGGTGTCACTACACCGGAAGAGTTGAAGCGGATCGCCGATATATCGGTGAAATACGATGTGAAGGCGGTAAAAGTGACAGGCGGTCAACGGCTCGATTTGATCGGCGTGAAAAAAGAAGATTTGCCGAAGGTATGGGAAGAACTCGACATGCCATCGGGATATGCTTACGCTAAATCGTTACGCACAGTGAAAACCTGCGTCGGTTCGCAGTTCTGCCGATTCGGTACCCAGGATTCGATGGGGATGGGGGCAACACTGGAACGCAAATTCGAACGGCTCGACTTCCCGGCCAAATTCAAACTGGCTGTGAACGGATGCCCGCGGAACTGCGCGGAATCGTGCACGAAGGATATCGGGATCGTGGGCAATGACGGCGGCTGGGAAATTTTCGTCGGCGGCAACGGCGGGATCAAGGCCCGGCTTGCGGATTCGCTCTGCAAAGTGAAGACAGATGAAGAGTTGATCGAAATCGTCGGCGCAGTTATGCAGTACTATCGCGAAACCGGTAACTACCTGGAGAGAACATCGGAATGGGTGGAACGGATCGGCCTGGAGCAAATCAAGGCGGTTGTGGTTGACAACCCAGAGAATCGGAAGGCACTCATGGAACGGATTGAATTTGCCCTGAAGCAAGTGGAGGATCCTTGGAAGAAAGTACTTCGCGATGACGAGAACCGCGACAAAATGTTTAACCGCTTAGAAGTGAGCAATCAACTGTAAATATCGGTTAGTAGAGAAGGGAGAGAACAATATATGAATAAGGATAATATCGAATTTACATCTGTAGGAGCTGTGGACCACTTTTTGGTACAGATCGGACGTGTAGTGGAGATCGGGGGACGGCAAATTGCCGTTTTCCGTCTCTCCGATGATCGAATCTTCGCTGCGGTGAATAAGAATCCCCATCCGAAGGGCGGACCGCTTGCAGAAGGGATTGTCTCGGGTCATTATCTGTATGACCCGTTGTATGATTGGAAGATCGATTTGACAACCGGTCTTGTGCAAGCTCCGGACCAGGGACAGGCGCAAATGCTGCCAGTCAAGATAGAGAATGGGCAAGTATGGATTGCGGCGGGGGAATTGCAGACCGCATAGCGGCGTGGATTGCCGTATGAACATGCACTAGGGAGAGAGTGGGGATGGTTTAATGTTTACGCAAAACGTGGAATCCATTGTGGAAGCAGCTGTTAAAAAGAAAGAGAAGATGAATGAAAGTTTGCCCCGATATTTCGTTTCAACGCTTCTGGCGGGAGCTTACGTTGGACTCGGTATCATTCTGATATTCAGCGTAGGCGCACCGCTGGCCGCAGCGAAATCGCCATTTCAAACCATGGTTATGGGCATGTCGTTCGGGCTTGCCCTCACCCTGGTGATTTTCGCCGGTTCAGAGCTGTTTACGGGAAATAACATGTTCTTTACGGCCAGTACTTTGGCCAAGCGAACAACCGTTAAGGATACCCTCAAGAACTGGGGAATCGTCTTTACCGGTAATTTGGCGGGGGCTCTCATCCTCTGTTTGCTTATCGTAGGTTCAGGATTATTCAAAACCGCTGCGCCGGAGCATCTAATTTTTGCGTCAGCAGCCAAGAAAATGGGCGCCCCGTTTATGGAGCTGTTTTTCCGCGGCATCTTGTGTAATTGGCTTGTCTGTCTTGCCATCTGGATGGCTAACCGGGCGAAGGATGATATCTCCAAAATTGTCCTGATCTGGTGGTGCCTCTATGCCTTTATCGCGAGCGGGTATGAGCATAGCGTAGCTAACATGACCCTGCTCAGCTTGTCGATCATGCTGCCGAATCACCCTGACACGGTATCGCTTGCCGGATGGTTCCATAATATGATTCCGGTCACGCTCGGTAATATTATCGGCGGAGCCGTCTTTGTCGGCATGGCTTACTGGTTTATCTCGCCCGTGCGTAAGAAATAACCCATTCTACAACATGAAAAACTTTTAAGAGCTGCATTGACGGTCTGAAGTAACCGTTGATGCAGTTTTTTTGTCGGTTAACTGGTTAGTCTCTTTGGAATTGATGATTAAAGTCAATTTTTAACTAGCTTTAGTTAAAAGTATATAAGATGATTGTATCCAGACAATGGACTTCCCCTACATCCATTCAATGATACATTTTAGATATTTCCTATTATGAGAATACAACGAGTAAGTTGATCGGAGGCCGTATGATGCGCAATATCAGATTTGTTCAGAACTATAAAAATAATGATTCTATTAGAAAGAGCTTTTCGGATTTAGCCTTTAGCATGTTTGGCATAAGTTTTGAAGAATGGTATCAAAAGGGGTATTGGAATGAACGTTATATTCCCTATTCTTATTTGGATGGAGACCGGGTTATTGCGAATGTGTCCGTAAATATTCTGGATCTGATCATAAATGGCGAAACCAAGCAGGCCGTTCAAATCGGTACGGTTATGACGCATCCGGAATATTGCAATCAAGGCTTGTCGACAAGTTTGATGACAAAAGTCCTTGAAGATTATGAGAGCAAGTGTGATTGGATGTATCTGTTCGCAAATGAATCCGTTTTGGATTTTTATCCGAGATTCGGTTTTCAGCCTGTTCAGGAGCAGTTGTTTTCACTGGAAAACCTATCAGAGAATCTACGTGTTCCAACTGCAAATAAAGGCATGAGAAAGCTAGATATCCAAAACGAGAATGACCGGGCATTGTTGTATCAAAAGGCTCTGGGAAGGCTGCCCAATTCTCAACGTTTTGGTACTGCAAATGTGGAAGGGATGCTAATGTTCTATGTGTTGAATGTTTTTAGTGAGGATATTTATTATTTGGAAGATGAGGGGATCATCGTTATATATAAGCGAGAAGAGGATCGAATCGATCTATTCGATATCGTAAGTGCAACGGGATTTGATATTCGGGATATTCTATCGCGAATTGTAGATAAAGACGTTAGGAAAGTGGTGTTCCACTATACTCCGGATTATAAAGATTTGGATCTTGTTCAACATGCGTACAATGGGGGACTATTTGTCAGGTCCCATAGCAGCGATATTTCCTCGTTCCAAAACATAAAACACCCGATTACTTCTATCGCTTAAGACATTGCTTAAGACACTGCTGTCTCATAGACAGAAAGACTAGGTTAATATTGTTCTACGTCAAGCAGGACGGAGCAGATGGACTTAGGCTGCACCGTCCTGATAATGTAGTTATTTCCCCATGGAACGACTATAGAAAGAACAGGGAGAATGATTTCATATCTCATTCTGTTAGATCCGGCAAATTTCATTCGGGCAAAGTTCGCAATGGCAAATGTCCTGCAGCATAACAAGGTCTTTAATCACGATCATCCCGTTTTCGTATTCCAGCGCGTCTTTCTTGCGAAGATCACTCAGCATACGGTTGACGCTTTCGCGAGTGGCGCCGATCATGTTCGAAAGGTCGGTATGGGTAATCTTTTTGTTGATGAGGATATTGTCGCCATGCTGTTCGCCATAAGTGTTACTCAACCGGATAAGAGTCGAGCAGAGTGCGCCGGGCTTGCCGTACATCATTAGATCACGGAACTTGGTTTGCGTCAGACGATGATGGATGCCCATCCATTTCATGAAGTCGATCGCAAAATCACAGTGCTGGCAAATCATAATTTCAAGATCCTTTTGCTCGATGACCCCGATTTCACTGTCCTCAATAACTTCTGCGGTAAAGCTGTGCTTTGTGCTGAAGAAAGGATCCGCTTGGCCCACCATATCGCCTCGTCCGTACATATACAGAATCAGCTCTTTGCCTTCGTCGGTGGATTTAGTTAGTTTTACGCGACCGCGTTTAATATAGAACAGTTTATCGGAAAAGTCGCCTTCCCAGAACAAGTGAGTACCTTCGGGATACGCTTTTTCTTTCATTGTGACAAGAAGACGATTGAAGTTTTGCTCTGTAAAACAGCTCGTATTGCCGCGGGGCAGGGTGGCGCTTACGATTTCACTCATCATTGATTTCCCCTTTGTGTTCCAAATTTTTCTGAAAATTTTAAATTAATTATATAACGTTTTAATCGATTTGAGTGGATTGAAAAGGCCAAAAAAGTGTCGAAATTTCAACATTGTGACTAATTTCACTATTTATACGGTACTTGTTTCTTATAAAAATGGGTAAGAAGAGGGTTTGACAAGCTCTGAATTGCAAATCCAAAGTGAAAAAACAAGCAGGAAATAATGAAAAATTTCATTATTTTAAAGTACGTGAAAAAATTCACTATACAAATCGAACCAGCTGTGCTAAGCTAAGACCATAAGAGAAGCGCACAGCTTCATAAGGATAAACCCGAACGTGAAACATTTCACTAGATAAAAAGGGTTATCCATTATCCAACTTAGGAGGATGAGAGAAATGGCCGTTAAGAACGAAGTGACGACAAAAGCTGAGCCCACTGCACAAGATTACATCCAAACCTTGATTAACAAAGGGAAGAAAGCATCCGAAGCATTCATGAGTATGGATCAAGAACAAATCGACAAGATTGTGCAAGCCATGGCGTTGGCCGGACTTGACCGACACATGTATCTAGCTAAGATGGCTGTAGAGGAAACCGGACGCGGTGTGTACGAAGACAAGATCATTAAGAACATGTTTGCGACCGAGTACATTTACCATAGCATCAAGAATAACAAAACAGTTGGAGTAATTGAAGATAACCCTTATGACAATTTCCAAAAGATCGCTGAACCAGTTGGCATTATTATGGGGATCACTCCTGTAACCAACCCAACATCGACTACCATTTTTAAAGCTCTTATTGCTATCAAAACTCGCAATCCTATCATTTTCGGTTTTCACCCATCCGCTCAAAAATGTAGTACGGAAGCTGCGAAAATCTTGCTGGAAGCAGCCGTTAAGCATGGCGCTCCTGCAGATTGCATCCAATGGATCGAGAATCCTTCGATGGATCGCACGAACGGCCTGATGAATCATCCTGACGTAGCTTGCATCCTGGCAACCGGCGGATCGGCCATGGTTAAAGCGGCATACAGTTGCGGCAAACCGGCACTCGGCGTAGGTCCTGGTAACGTACCTTGCTTCATTGAAAAGAGTGCGGATCTGGATCAAGCAGTCAATGACCTGATTCTCTCGAAAACATTCGATAACGGTATGATCTGTGCTTCCGAACAAGCGGTTATTATTGAAGAGCCAGTGTTTGACCAAGTGAAGAAGAAAATGATTGCTAACGGCTGTTACTTTGTCAACAAAGACGAAGCTGCTAAACTTACAGCCGGAGCCATCATTGCAGATAAATGCGCCGTAAATCCGAACATCGTCGGCCAACCTGCGGTGAAGATCGCTGAAATGTGCGGCATCGATGTTCCTGCCGGAACGAAAATCCTGGTTGCTGAAATTGAAGGTGTGGGACCAAAATTCCCGCTGTCCGCTGAGAAATTGAGCCCGGTTCTGGCTTGCTACAAAGTGAAAACAGCAGAGCAAGGCATCGAACGCGCGCTTGAAGTTGTTCAATTCGGAGGTATGGGCCACTCTTCGGTTATTCATAGTAATAATGAAGAAATTATTCAAAAATATTCGGACCGGATGCCTACTTGCCGGATTCTCGTCAACCAACCATCTTCGCAAGGCGGTATCGGCGACATCTACAATACGAACCTGCCTTCGCTGACGCTGGGCTGCGGATCTTACGGACGTAACTCGACTTCGTCGAACGTAACGGCTGTCAATCTGATCAACGTGAAAAGGGTGAATCGTCGTACCGTGAATATGCAATGGTTTAAAGTACCTGACAAAATCTATTTCGAGAAAAACTCGACGCAATACCTTGCCAAAATGCCGGATATTACTCGCGTACTGATTGTAACCGACCCAATGATGGTTAAACTGGGATATGTGGAAAGAGTGGAGCACTACCTCCGTCAACGCCAAACTCCAGTAGCGATCGAAGTATTCTCGGATGTTGAGCCGGATCCATCGACAACTACGGTAGAACGCGGTACCGAATTGATGGCAAAATTCCAACCGGACTGCATCATCGCACTGGGCGGCGGTTCGCCGATGGATGCTGCGAAAGGTATGTGGCTGTTCTACGAATATCCGGATACCGACTTTAACAACCTGAAACAAAAATTCATGGATATCCGCAAACGGATCTACAAATACCCACGCCTGGGACGCAAAGCGAAATTCGTTGCGATTCCGACTACTTCGGGTACGGGTTCGGAAGTTACTTCGTTCGCGGTAATTACGGATAAAATCAACGGCAACACGAAATATCCTTTGGCTGATTACGAGTTGACTCCAGATGTAGCTATTATCGACCCTGAGTTCGTATACAGCTTGCCAAAAGTGGCTGTAGCCGACACCGGGATGGACGTACTGACTCATGCTATCGAAGCTTATGTTTCGGTTATGGCGAGCGACTACACGGACGGCCTTGCCATCAAAGCCATTCAATTGGTATTCCAATACCTGGAGAAATCGGCGCTGACCGGCGACAAACTGGCTCGTGAAAAAATGCACAATGCTTCGACTTTGGCCGGTATGGCCTTCGCGAACGCATTCCTGGGCATCAACCACAGCTTGGCGCATAAATGGGGCGGACAATACCACACAGCGCATGGCCGTACCAATGCGATTCTGATGCCGCACGTAATTCGTTACAATGCAAAGAAACCTACAAAATTCGCCGCATGGCCTAAATACACCCACTTCGTGGCTGACGAACGTTATGCAGAAATCGCCCGTATTCTGGGACTGCCTGCACGTACTACGGAAGAAGGCGTGAAGAGCTTGATTAACGCGATCCGCGATCTGAACAAGAAACTGGGTATTCCTGAGACCTTCCAAGAACTTGGTTTCGATTCGAAAGACTTCGAATCGCGTGTAGACTACCTGGCAGACCGCGCTTTCGAAGACCAATGTACAACAGCAAATCCGAAACTTCCGCTCGTAACTGAGTTGGCTGATGTTTACCGTGACGCTTTCTATGGAAGATTTGAAGAATAAGTGAACACGTAAGTCTTAAGTGACAAATATCACTTCAAAAGTGATATTTGTCACACTGTTTAAATGGGTAATGATATAAGATAATGATATAAATGATCCCCGGTACGGTGGTAAGTACAGCGGATGTGATTTTAAAAGCTAAGGGCTTATCAGTGTCGGAGTTGTGAAAATTATCACAAATTTTAGGGATCATAAGACGCGGAAATATCCTTCAAACCGCGTACTTCTAAACTATATGGAGGGATTAAAGATGTCGGTGATTGAGAGAGAAGTAGAACAAAAACAAGAAGTTGAAACAGCATGGAGAGGTTTTAAAAAAGGGAAATGGATGAGAGAAGTAAACACCCGCGATTTCATCGAGACCAACATCCTGGCTTATGAAGGCGACGAATCTTTCTTGGAAGGCGCAACGGAGAATACTAAAGCACTGTGGGATATTATTTCTGATTTGACCAAGAAAGAAAGAGATGCTGGCGGCGTGCTTGACGTTGAAGTCAACAAGCCTTCTACTATTATATCCCATGCTCCCGGTTACTTGGACAAAAACAAGGAACAAATCGTCGGTGTACAAGGGGAAGCTCCTTTCCAACGTACGATTCATCCTTTTGGCGGCATAAATATGGTAATTAACGCCTGCAAGGCTTATGGATTCGACCTGCCGGGCGAAATTGTGGATATGTTTACTACGATCCGCAAAACACATAACCAAGGCGTGTTTGATGCCTATACATCCGATATGAGAGCTGCTCGTAAAGCCGGTATTATTACAGGCCTTCCTGATGCATACGGCCGCGGCCGCATCATCGGCGACTATCGCCGCGTTGCGCTTTACGGGGTAGATTTCCTGATCAAGCAAAAACATAACGAACTGAAGAGCCTTGAAGTGGACGTGATTGATGAAGACGTGATTCGCCTCCGCGAAGAATTGTCCGAACAAGTTCGCGCTTTGGACGAATTGAAACAGCTTGGCGAAATGTACGGCTTCGATATTTCCAGACCTGCAGAGAACGCGAAGGAAGCTTTCCAATGGCTCTACTTCGGTTATCTGGCTGCCGTTAAGGAACAAGATGGTGCGGCAATGTCCCTTGGCCGCGTATCTTCTTTCCTTGACGCATACATCGAACGTGATCTGGCTGAAGGTACCCTGACAGAAGAAACAGCTCAAGAGCTGGTTGACCATTTCGTTATGAAACTGCGGATCGTCAAATTCCTGCGTACTCCGGATTACAATGATCTGTTCAGCGGCGACCCTACTTGGGTTACTGAATCGATCGGCGGCATGTCGGTAAACGGCGTGACTAGAGTAACTAAGAACAGCTTCCGTTTCCTGCACACTCTGTACAACCTGGGACCTGCTCCAGAACCAAACTTGACGGTTCTCTGGTCCGAACAGTTGCCTGAAGGCTTCAAGAAATATTGCGCTAAGGTATCGATCGAAACTAGCTCGATCCAATACGAAAATGACGATCTCATGCGTCCGATCTATGGTGATGATTACGGTATCGCTTGCTGCGTATCCGCTATGGAAATCGGGAAGCAAATGCAGTTCTTCGGAGCACGCGCCAACCTTGCGAAAGCTCTGTTGTACGCTATTAACGGCGGTAAAGACGAGAAGTCCGGCGCACAAGTCGGCCCTGAATTCCCGGCCATCACTTCCGAGTACCTGAATTACGACGAAGTAATGAAACGCTTCAAACCGATGATGGAATGGCTTGCCAAGCTGTATGTGAACACACTCAACGTGATTCACTACATGCATGATAAATACTGCTACGAACGGATCGAAATGGCGCTGCATGATCGCGACATTCTCCGTACAATGGCTTGCGGGATCGCCGGTTTGTCCGTAGCGGCAGACTCGCTGAGCGCGATCAAGTATGCTAAAGTTAAACCGATTCGCAACGAACAAGGCATCGCGGTTGACTTTGAAATCGAAGGCGAATTCCCTTGCTACGGCAACAACGACGATAAAGTCGACCAAATTGCCGTGGGTCTCGTTGAATCGTTCATGAGCATGATTCGTAAACACAAAACTTATCGTAATGCTATGCCGACACAATCGGTATTGACGATTACCTCGAACGTTGTATATGGTAAGAAAACAGGAACTACGCCGGACGGCCGTAAAGCCGGCGAACCGTTTGCTCCTGGTGCCAACCCAATGCATGGACGCGATAAGAAGGGTGCGCTTGCTTCGCTTAGTTCCGTAGCTAAACTGCCTTATGAACATAGCTTGGATGGAATTTCGAACACCTTCTCGATCGTGCCTAAGGCACTCGGTAAAGAAGCTGAGATCCGTAAATCGAACCTCGTATCGATGATGGATGGATACTTCGGCAGCAAGGCCCATCACTTGAACGTCAATGTATTTGACCGTGAACAGCTGATGGACGCTATGGAACATCCAGAGAACTATCCGCAATTGACCATCCGCGTTTCCGGATATGCGGTAAACTTCATTAAACTGACTCGCGAGCAACAGCTCGATGTAATTAACCGTACTTTCCACGGTTCGATGTAACCCGAACGGGGTACAAAAGCTTATCATTTTTGTTCAATGGTTCAAGGCAGTGCAATCAGAAAGGGTGACGAAACATGCTTAAAGGTCGCATACATTCATTGGAAAC
>DJTQ01000317.1 GCA_002439285.1 Paenibacillaceae bacterium UBA6304 | reverse complement strand
TCCTTGGTCGTGTACTGCCAAAGATCGGCCATTCGTTCCTGAGTGATCTGCTGCTGAATTTTTTGCAAATAATCTATTAATTCCTCTTCATCAACCGGCTTCAACAAATACCCGTCAGCCCGCTGTGAGATCGCTTTCTTGGCATAATCAAAGTCCGCATATCCACTCAATATTAATATATGAAGCATCGGGTCCAGCGAACGCAACTGCTGAATCAGTTGCAAGCCATCCATTCCCGGCATCCGAATATCGGCAATAACCAGATCAGGGTCATGAGTCTTATATTTCTCCAGCGCTTCGTTGCCATTTGCTGCAGTGTCTACGACGACATAACCGTAAGAATTCCAGTCGATAAATGAACGAAGCCCTTCTCTCAGCTTAGGTTCATCGTCAACAATAAGCACTTTAATCATCATTTGTTTCCCCCTGCCGGAAAAGATTTTATTACCTTCCTATCCAGCGATTATCCATGGTGAGTAAAACTTCAAAGAAACGCAAAAAAATATCTTTCCATTAGGAAAGAAATAAAGCGTTTGCAATTAATTATAAAGAAATTTTAAATTCCCACAAACATTATTATGTTCATTTGTTGCACTATTTTGATGTTATAGAAAAATAAAAAAATCTTCCAAATCATGTTTCCCGATTTGGAAGATTCATGAATTTGCCCGGATTAAAAGCAAGCAAGCTTACATCACTTCAAGAGGCCTATCACCCTCTTGAAACTGAATCCGGTACAATTTTGCATATAAACCTTGTTGAGCTAATAGAGATTCATGGGTTCCATCTTCAACAATCCGGCCCTTGTCCATGACCAGAATCCGATCTGCATCCAGAACAGTCGATAGTCTGTGGGCAATGACTAAAGTGGTGCGCTCCTGCATCAGCAAATCAAAGGAACGCTGTACCAGACTTTCCGTTTCATTATCTAACGCCGATGTAGCTTCATCCAACAACAGAAGCGGTGCCTCGCGCAAAAATGCCCTCGCGATTGCAATGCGCTGCTTTTGACCTCCGGAAAGGGAGGCTCCATGCTCGCCAATAGAAGTGCCGTATCCTTCCGGAAGCTTCATGATAAAATCATCGGCCCCGGCCAATCTGGCGGCTGCCCGGATCTCTTCCTCCGACTTCCCTTCCGTACCGAAGGCGATATTATCGCTAATCGTCCCCGCAAAAAGATACGGAATCTGCGGCACATAGGTCGCAAGCCGGCGCCCTTGTTCCAGATGGTCCCGCAAACAAACGCCATGGAGCGAGACACTGCCCTGATTCGGCTGGTAAAGCCCGCAGCAAAGACGGACAAGGGTCGATTTCCCCGAACCGCTTGGTCCTACGATCGCGACCGTTTGACCCGATTTCACTTGAAGATTCAATCCGTCGAATAACAAAGGCGGTGAGTCTTCATCCGTTATTGAAGAGTGGGCAAAATGTACATCTTCCAGAGAAATGGCCCAATCGGCAACCGGTCCTACCGCGCTAGGGTCGTGTACCGGATCTGACAACTTGGGATGTTCTCCTTGACCAAATTCACGCCGTTCTTTATCCGTTTCTCCTTCCGACTTCATATCGAGAATGCCGAACACCCGGTCCGATGCCCCTAACGCCTCCTGGACCGAACCCCAGGTTTGGGACATGTGAACAAACGGCCATTGAACCCGCCCGATCAAAATCACGAACGCCAGTACGCCCCCAGCGGTCGTCCCGCCTCCGATCGCCGAATAAGCGATCAGCCCAGCGCAAATGACCATGACCACATTGTTGACCAATGCGGAGGTTTGCCACAACAGCCCGATCAGAACACTTCTTTTCCGCTGCAAATCTCCCAGCTCGGCACGTTCCTCAACATAGCGGTCATGCAATGGGCCTTCCAGACCAAACGCCCGGACCACCGTCATTCCTTGGACCACTTCCTGAAGCAGTGATCGCAGCCCCGCTTCCCTGGCGAAAATTTCGACGGACAATTTACGGAGTCTGCGGTCAAAGAATCGGCTGCAAAAAAACACGACAGGTCCCGAGCCAAGCGCAAGCAACGCGATCCACACATCCATGCGAGCAAGGTATAGAAATGAAATAAACGTGAGCAGCAAATTATAGATGAGTTCATAGACGACGCTACTCACCATGCTCATGGCCGATTCCGCGTCTTTATTATTCCGGGAGGACAGATCTCCGGAATGCATCGATTGAATATTTTGAAAGGTTAGGCGATTACTCTTGTTGAACAGACGGGAACGCAAATCCCAAGTCATCCTAAAGTGGGTTGTAAAGCGAAAGTAATGCTGAAATATAAGACAGATCAGGATCAAAACACAAGCAATCCCACAAATTGCAGTAATTCGCTGCAAGCCATCCATGTCCGAGTTCGTGATCGTGTCGATAAACAGCTTTTGAACGGTGGCAAAGCCGATATCCACCACTAATTTAGCAGCTAAGAGGAGAATAGCAACCAGAAAACCTACCCGGTACAATGCAGCGTGACTTATCAATCGGCGAAATGCGGACCATACCGTGGATGACGGCTTGGTGTCTGTATGGTCACTTGTCGTCATAGCGCTCTCCCCTCTGCCAGAACTGGTCCGGCTTCCGTGAAGGAAGTGCTCTTTTCCACTAACACCTTATATCTGCCACCCTTAGCCATCAGTGATTCGTGTGTTCCCGCCTCCATAATCGCGCCTTCCTCCACATAATAAATCATATCGGCATCCCGAATCGTAGACAGCCGGTGAGCGACCACGACCGTCGTTCTTCCTCTCATCAATTCACCGAGCGCCCGCTGAATCATTTCCTCATGTTGGCTGTCGAGCGCCGCGGTTGGTTCGTCCAGCAGCAGAATTTCCGGTTCGCGCACAAACGCACGGGCAATGGCCAGCCGCTGCCGTTCTCCACCCGACAAGGTCAGACCCCGTTCTCCGATTCGAGTCTCGTAACCTTGCGGCAATCCGGCGATAAAATCATGAATTCCCGCCGCCCGCGCCGCGTCCTGCACTGCGCAAAAATCCGCATCTAAACGGCCCCACGTGATATTGTCCCGGATACTTCCCGAAAAAAGATAGGGCTCTTGAGAGACATAAGCAATATGACGACGCCAAGCACTCGGGGGTATATCTGACATAACTCCCTTGTCACAGACAATTCTGCCTTCTCTAGGCTCGTAAACGGCCATTAACAGATTTAGAATCGTGCTCTTTCCGCTCCCGCTTGGTCCGGCAAAGGCCGTAACTTTTCCCTTGTCTATCGTGAACGACAGACCCTTTAATACGGAATCCTTGTCTCCATACCGGAAACCGACCTCTTCAAATGAGATGGAACCCATCGGTTCCTTCCCGCCCTCCTCACTTGCAGCCTCCTGCTTCTCCTCCTGCAAATCCGTAATTTCAAACACTCTATTCCCCTGGGCTAATGCCGATTGCAGCTCCGTCCATAGATTTGCGAGTTTGGAGATCGGCTGGGTGATTTGATCAAAGGCGATAAGAAAAGCCGCAACCGCCCCTACATCCAGACGTCCCTGGATCGCCAAATAACCGCCAAAGGCAAGAACATACAACAACCCTCCGAGAACTACCGCAAATGGCATATTGTAACCGACCGCTTCAAGCCGGGTTACTTTATTATGAAGGGCGTTAAGTCCCTCCAGACGCACACGGAATTGTCGGCCCAGTCTCGGAGCCAATGAAAAAGCACGGACAACCTCCGCCCCTTGCAGAGCATCCTGGACAAATGCCTGCTGATCGGCAACCGCACTTGCCCTCTGCGTATGCAAGATACGAAGCCGGCGGCTAAACGGGATCATGACCAGTGGCAGCAAAATACAAATCAGTAGCGTGCCCAAAGTCAGGACGTATTGCAGTGACAACAAATAAGACAGTAAAAATACAATCTCCAGCACATTTCCGAACAATTCGATCGTTTTCTCGTTAATGCCCTTTTGGGCGGCGGGAGCAGCATCTTCAATCCGGCCGATTAGATCCGCCGAATGATACCGCTCCAGTTCATCGGTTCTGGAACGCATCAGCTTGGACAGGATCGTCGCCTGTAAGCTGGACGTCGATTTGATTTCCAATGTGCCTGATAGATAGGTTCGGACAAAATGTCCGATCGCATCCGCTACAACCACCCCGACAGCAAGTAGGCCTGCATTTAAGAGTGCGTCCATATCACGATCAACCGACGCATTTACGATTCTCCGCAGACTTTCCGCCACGAACACTCCCGTAACCGATAACAGGCCGGCCAAACAACAAAGAATGATATACCGCCCCATATACGGCTTACCCAGCAACATCAATCGTTTTAATGTACTGGAACCACTTAGACTATCCCCACCGGAACGAGTCTCCGCTTTGACTTTACTTCTCCCCATATCGTTCTCTCCTTCTCCAACAAGTCAAGTTCCCCCCTGATGCTGATGCAAATGTTATTCATCCAGCAGTACCTTGGCTGTCAATGCCAGAAGATCCCGAAGCTTATCCTCATTCAAGTGATAGTACAGGCGGTGATCGCTCCGCTTGAATTCCACGAGATCCAGAAAGAAGAAGAAGTTAGCATGGTAAATGACTGCTGCCGGAGTAATCCCGAGCTCTACAGCCAGCTCGCCGCCATAGCGTGGACGCTCCCGTAGCAGCATGATGAAATCCATCCGCCGTTTATCGGACAGCGCTTTAAAGAACAGCTCTGCCTTTTCCCGGTCCGCAGCCGGCCCGAATACCTTATCATTATGAACGCCAAAAATGACCCAGAAATAAGATTTAGCAAATGGCCATATATGGTAATTGCCGACCTGGGATACGAAACTGACATGAAAAGTAGAAGGAGTCTGAAATAACTCCGGCTCACTTTTATGAATATCACGGATAAACCGCTCGGGATCTACCTTAAAAAAAGCTTCATACCGGATCAAGCCCTTCTCGCTTTCCTCCCGGATGACATCGGACCAGTCTGCAAAGACATCACGGTAAAATTGAGTGATCAGTTGTACGCAGCGCTGCTGCGTCTCTTCCGGATGGTTGAGGCATTCCAGGAGCGGCTGATGCGCCGCCTCTACTTCCTCCAACGGCTTCGTGACCTTTACCCGCTCAATCAGCCACGACAAATCCCGACTCGCTTCTTCCCAACTACGACCCTGGAGCAGTTCCTCCATTTTGTCGCAATAGACGCCAAAAGCCATATTAGTCACTAGTTCCTCTGCCCTCGAGTCCTTCAAATGTAAGATCCAGGACTCTCCGCTCAAAGGCTCTCGGCATGAAGCGATAGATTCATAAAAGGCATAATCCAATGCTTTATGAAAAAAATCATACTCGAAAAAAAACTGCATTTCCCGGAGCATATAAGGAGACAGCTTAGCTCTGACGTCCGTGAAGACGGTTCCGATCAGCGAGTCCAACTCGATTCGATACTCTTCAGCTACCCGGTTCATCTGATGCTCGCAGGCGAACATTCCCATAAAAACTATCAGCTCAAAGGCTTCATTATAAGCGAACGTAATATTTTTCTTTAAAGGTATCTTCAATTTCGCACCCCACACGATTAGGTTATATGAATTCTAAACTAATAATAATAATTAACAATATTTAATATATACTTAATGTTAAAATAATCCTTTTCGCGGAGATTGTCAATCTTTGGATTTGCCAAACCAAAAAGGATCGCTTGGCAAAATACCAAGCGATCCTTTACATCTGTTCGTGTCTACCGAAACACACTGTCTTTCACAGGTACACCGAAGTCCGGGGTTCCATCCTCTTTCCAGCCGAAAAGTTGGGCACGGGTATGCCGGTTAGGATCATACAAAGGATCCCCGCTGATCTCTTTGTAGTTTCGTGCATGATAAATGATCACATCATCCCGGCCATCCTCGGAGACTGTGAAGCTGTTATGCCCCGGTCCATATTGACCCGTCTCCTCATTCGTCCGGAACACAGGCTCCGGAGATTTGGCCCAGGAGCGCGGATCGAGCAGATCAGCGGATTCATTCGCCGTCAGCAGTCCCATGCAATAGTTGAAATCCGTGGCACTGGCTGAATAGCTGATAAAAATGCGGCCATTTCGCTTAAGTACGGCCGCTCCTTCATTAACCCGGAAGCCGATGATCTCCCAGTCAAATTCCGGCGTTGAAATCATCACCTGTTCGCCGGTCAGCGTCCAAGGATTGCTCATTTTGGAGATATACAAATTCGAGTTCCCTTCGATTTCCGGGTCTTTTTGCGCCCAAACATAATACAGGTCCCCGCGATGCTCAAATGTCGTTGCATCTAAGGCAAATGATTCCCAGCGGGTACGGACCTGGCCTTTTTCCACCCAATTCCCTTCAAGCGGGTTCACAGCTTCGTTCTCAAGGACAAACATCCGGTGGTCGAACAAGCCGTCTCGCGTTTCCGTTGTTCTTGCCGCCGCAAAATAGATGTACCATTTTCCCTGAATATAATGAATCTCCGGTGCCCAGATATTCGCACTAAGCGGGCCGGTTTCGTATTTGCGCCATGCTACGACCGGTGTAGCATTCTTCAAACCTTGAATCGTCGCCGAGCGCCGCACTTCGATCCGGTCGTACTCGGGAACCGAGGCAGTGAAGTAATAATAACCGTCACTGTGTTTGTAAACCCAGGGATCGGCTCTCTGCTCCACAACCGGATTGTTATATTCTCTATTGGTGTTCATGTTGGTTTCTCCTTTTTAACTAGTAATCCATGCTCAGATGCGCTTAAGTGAAATGATCAATTCCAACAGAATCGCCCCTACCCTTTCACCGCCCCTGCAGTCATACCATCAATAAAGTACTTCTGGAACGCCATAAATAGAATAAAGATCGGAACGATCGAGAAGAACGAACCTACAATCAGCAAATCATAGTTATTCCCATACGGAGTAAGCAATGTTTTCAATCCGATGGGTAGCGTATATTTCCCTGAATCGCTGAGGACCATGAATGGCCACAGAAAGTTGTTCCAGCTGTTCATCCCGTTCAGGATCGCCATCGCGGCAAAAGAAGGCTTCATCACCGGCAAAATCAAACGCACGTAGATCCCGTATTCGGAAGCCCCGTCCACGCGGCCTGCAGCAATAATTTCTCTTGGAATACCGCTGATATATTGCCTGAAGAAGAAGATCGTAGCCGCTGCGGCAATTCCCGGCAAAATAATTGCGGAATACGTATTCATCAATCCAAGGTCATTCGTCAGCTTATAGAGCGGCAATAGCAATATTTCAAAGGGAACCATCATAATCAACAGCACGCAGATGAACAGGAAGTTCTTGCCTTTAAATTCGTAGACCGAAAATCCGTAAGCGACGGTGGCGCTGACAAAGAGGGTTAGCACGACTTGAACAACCGTCAGAAATACCGAATTGAAAAACCAGCTAAAGTACGAATGCTCACCGGTAAACAGAAAGAGATAGTTATCCAAACTCATTCGGGACAAATCAAAGCTCAAATTCAGACCTTGTCTCACGAGGTCTTCGCCCGGTTTAAAGGAAGCAAGTGCAATCGCATAGAACGGAATCAGGACAAGCACGCAAAGAATTGCGAAGAATACGAAGAGGATGGTTTTTAATGCAACTTCCTTTTTCATCAGTTATCCTCCTTCTTGAAGAGGCCGCTGAACGCCAATTGCGTCAAGTTAATGATCATCGTGACGGCAAGCAATACGATTCCCACCGCAGCCGCATAGCCCAGATTATTCTTCTCGATCCCTTGGCGATACAAATAACCGACAATCGTAAGACCGATATTCTTCGGTGAATTGTTCCCGTTCCACAGCATCATGCTCTCGATAAACATCGCCAGACCGGCATAAATACTGATCGTGAGTACGTAAACCGTCGTTGGTTTAAGCAAAGGCATCGTTATTTTCGTGAATTGCTGGAACTTGGAGGCCCCGTCGATGGAGGCGGCTTCGTAATAGTCGTCCGGAATGTTCTTCAAACCTGATAAGAAATACAACATATTGACCCCCGTCCATCTCCAGGTCGCCAACACCAAAAGCGCGATATAACCAGTAATTTGACCTTTGAGGAACTTGACCGGATCCATCCCGAAAAAGCCGAGGATACTGTTCATCAGGGAAGTGTCCATCTCACCGAACATCAGGCGGAATATCGTACCGGCGACAACGACCGAAGTCAACGCAGGAAAGAAAAAGGAGGATTTAAAGAACTCTCTTGCCCACATAAATTTACTATTAAGCAAAACTGCGAACAGCATCGGAAAAGGAATTAAAATGACCAAAGTTAAAACCATGTAGATAACGCTATTCATTACCGCCTTGAAGAAAACGCCGTCGGTCAGCAGTTTGGAATAATTATTGAGTCCCACCCACTCCGCTTCTTGGCCTAGCGTTAGCTTCTGAAAACTCATCGTAAACGAACTGGCCAGTGGATATACCCAGAAAATTAAAAAGACAGCGATAAAAGGCAGTACGAACACGTAAGGGGCGACCTTTTGCGAGTACAGGAACCTTTTGACCATAGTCCTCTCCTCCTTTTAAAGAGAGCTGCTCTGATCAGAGCAGCTCTCAAGTCTTATCACATGAGGCTTACTTCAACTCTTGTTCAATTTGTGCCTGGGCATCATCCAGCGCCTGCTTGACGTCTTTACCGTCTTCAAAAATTTCGTTCAACGTGACGGTACAAAGGATATTGTTGATAGTTGGACTGGCAGGGGTCGACTTGATGAGCTGAATCTCATCTTTAATTTCATTCAGGACGTCAAACGGATTATTAACAAAGTATTTAACGAACTGATTCTCGGGGTTGTGAGTTACATCCTTCATATCCCACACATCCATATTGATCGGGTCAAAACCAAGCGTATCCCAAATAACAGTGTTGGCATCTAGAGAAAGTTTAGCGTATGCAATAAATTCTTTTGCCAATTGTACGTCTTTGGCCGTTTTAGTTACAACGGTTGCCGTACCGCCGCCGCCGAAGGATCGCGGCATGCCTTTTTCCATCACAGGCAAGGGAGCAATCGCGATTTTACCGGAAAGATCAGACATATAGTTGGTGTATCGGGACATTTGCCACAGCGGCATAAATGCACTTGCATAATTTCCGGCATTGAATTCACCGTAAGCTTCTTCCGTATCGGGTTGGCCGCCGGCGATGGTTGCGATCACATTGTTGTCCTGCAGGTCTTTCATCATGGTCAGCCCTTTGACCATTGCCTCACTATTCACAACCGGGTTACCGGCCTCATCCGTAAAATCTGCTCCTTGTTGAGCAAGCAACATGGACTCTTGCCATGTAGCGCTGGTATCGGCTGTCCCCATGTATTTACCGGTTTTTTCATATACTTGCATCCCGGCTTTCTTGAAATCGTCCCAAGTGACGATAGACTTATAATCAACGCCGGCCTCTTCAAGAATTTCTGTATTGTAAAAAGCCACTGAAGCACCTACGTGTGTGGACAATCCATATACCGTGCCATCTTTGCTATAAAGGTCGAGCTGCGATTGAACGACGGTTCCCTTGTAAGGCTCAACCACATCATCCAACGATTCCAATTGCGGGGTCCCTTTCATGAAGTCCGGGTATTTGCCAAGCTCGATATCCGCGATATCCGGCGCACCGACACCGGTTTGCACCGCGATGGACAGCTTGTTGTGCATATCGTCGTATGGCATCACTGTTACATTTAACTTGATTTGACGATCGGGATTGGCTTCGTTCCACTTTTTCAGCATGCTCTCAAAATGTTGGCCATGCAGTTCCACGAATGTCCACAAGGACAATTCGGTCGCACCCTCGCCAGCCCCGCCCTCAAGGACGGATGTTTCTCCTCCGGAGCTTGATGAAGATTTACCGCCGCAAGCCCCGAGAACCGTTGCCATTGCCAGCACCATTAACATAATGAACCATTTTTTCTTCATACCTTTGACCCTCCCACATGTTTTTTTGGCCTAAGCCTTTTTCAAACGGATAACATTCCAGGAAGCTTTGGATAAGCGGGCATGTACGAAGCCATCTCGGCACTCCGCCCCTCCGCGGGAATGAGGTTTGACTTGTTCCTCATCCGCCGTATTAACCGCTTTCAAGTCCTCGTTTTCAAGCACGATATGCTCGACTACGCGGTAGTTCTCGAAGCCCCGGACATCGCACTCCAATTCGAGCGCTTCTTCCAGATGACGGTTAACGGCGAAAATCGTAATTTCCTCTTCATCTTCGCGGTATACGACGGCGCTATCAAGGTAAGGGACATCGGTGTAATCCTGCGCATCATATTTTGGCGAGTCAACGATCGGCAATAGCGAAACGCCGCGGCCATATCGGGAAGCATGCAAGTAAGGATAGAAAATCGTCTGCTTCCAGGCACGTCCTCCGTTTTCGGTCATAATCGGCGCTATAACATTAACTAACTGGGCCATACATGCCATTTTGACCCGGTCAGCGTGACGGAGCATCGTAATCAGCATGCTGCCGACAAGCAAGGCATCTTCGAAGTTATATACGTCTTCCAATTGCGGCGGTCCAACGGTCCAAGGATCGATCTTGGTGTCCGCATCATTAGAGTGATACCATACATTCCATTCATCGAAGCTCAGGTACATCGTCTTTTTGCTGCGTTTCTTCGCTTTGACGTAATCACAAGTGGCGCTTACCGTTCGGATAAAATGTTCCATATCCATCGATCTGGCCAAGAAATTGGCCGTATCATTATCCCGGTTGCCGTAATATTGGTGGAGTGAGACAAAATCGGCGACCTCATAGGTATGATCCAAGGTAATCGCTTCCCACTCCGGAAAAGAAGGCATCCCCGTGCTGGAGCTGCCGCAGGATACCAGCTCGATACTCGGATCGACAAGGCGCATCGCCTTAGCTGTTTCGTAAGCCAGTCTGCCATATTCCTGCGGCGTCTTCTGCCCAATTTGCCAAGGACCGTCCATTTCATTGCCCAGACACCACGTCTTGATGCCGTGCGGCTGTTCATAGCCGTGTGATTTGCGGAGATCGCTCCAGTAGCTGCCTCCAGGGTGATTGCAGTACTCCAGCAGGTTCCGCGCCTCATCCACGCCGCGGGTTCCAAGATTGACCGCCATCATAACATCCGATCCGATTTCTCGCGCCCAGCGGGTAAACTCATTAGTTCCTACTTCATTTGGCTCCACTGTACGCCAAGCAAGATCCAAACGTCTTGGCCGTTCGTTTACGGGTCCGACACCATCCTCCCAGTTATATCCGGACACAAAGTTTCCTCCAGGATAGCGGATAATCGGAACATTCAGTTCCTGAATCAACTGTTTAACATCATTACGAAATCCATAGCTGTCTGAGGTGGAATGCGATGTTTCATAAATTCCTCCGTATACGGCTCTTCCCAGGTGTTCAACAAAGGAACCGTAAATTCGAGGGTCGATTTCGGCGATTTTGAACGCTTTATCCACGATCATCTTCGCTTTAGGTGCTGCTGACAATGATGACAATTTGCTCACCTTCCATTTAAGAATGAAGTTAAACATTTTACATAAACTTGAATGAATCCGCTTACAGGTATAAAATAACACATAAAGGATGTGAAGTAAATAAAAATATCTAAATCTTTTTAAGTTTATCTAAACTAATATGTGTTTTTAGATGTTTCTGCTATATTATCTGTTATT
>DJTQ01000444.1 GCA_002439285.1 Paenibacillaceae bacterium UBA6304 | reverse complement strand
TGAAGCGCCCAATCATATTCCAGCTTGATACCCGAACCCGGGAGCTCCTCGTCGATGACATGGTGCGGGTAAGGAGTTACGTGATCGGCAACCTCGTGTCCGTTCGCCAAATCCACCAGTACGGCGCGGCCCGATTGGGTCCCGTAATCGACCCCGATCGTATATTTTTTACTCATATCTAACCCTCCAGATTATGAAATGGATGATGACGCAGAACGTATTGTCTTTTACTTTTGTCCGTAATAAGCATTTGCCCCGTGTTTACGCAAAAAGTGCTTATCCAGTAAAGTCTGGTCCATCGGCGGGGTACCCGGATTAATTTGCAGCATGCGGGCGGCGATTTTCGCCACCTCTTCGAGTACTACGGCATTATGCACCGCGGTATGGGCATCCTTGCCCCACACAAACGGTGCGTGGGCATGCACCAGCACGCCTGGCACCATATTCGGATCCAAGTCCAGGTCAGCGAACCGTTCCACGATTACGTTGCCTGTTTCCAATTCGTAGGCACCTTCGATTTCTTCCTTAGTCATCGGACGCGTCACCGGGATTTCTCCGTAAAAATAATCTCCATGCGTCGTCCCGTAAGCCGGTAGCGAACGCCCGGCCTGCGCCCAGCTTGTGCCCCAAGGGGAATGCGTGTGCACCACGCCTCCGATTTCCGGGAACGAACGGTACAGAACCATATGAGTCGGCGTATCGGAAGAAGGCCGAAGATTTCCTTCAACGACGTTCCCCTCAAGATCCATGACAACCATATGCTCCGCCTTCAGTTCCTCATAAGGAACACCGCTCGGTTTAATGACGAACAACCCGCTTTCCCGATCAATTCCACTGACATTTCCCCAAGTAAAAGTGACAAGCCCATATTTGGGCAGTTCCAGATTAGCTTCCAGTACCTGCTGCTTCAATGACTCCAGCATGTTGCGGCCACTTCCTCTCTCTTTCATTTATCCCACTTAAATTAATTGTACGTACAAGTTACCAAGCAGAAAGGCCGGGTACACCGCTTTTGCAAACCATAGCAATGCACCCAACCAACCGTTAAAACTCAGTGTCGTCTGATAACCGAATCCCGTTCAATCAGCTCCGGTTCATAAATTATGTCTTCATATGTGGTCCCTTGCTCGATCATACCGATGAGCTGCCTTGCCGCAGCCGTCCCCATCTCGTTCTTGGGATGAGTCAGCGTCGTAAGTTTCGTCCCCGATGCCGCCGCCAGGCTGGAATCGTCAAAGCCGATCAGCGATAAGTCCTCCGGAACGCGCAGCCCACACTCGGCAGCCGCTTCCATCAGCAGCAAAGCCAGTTCGTCGTTGTAGCAGACGAATGCCGTGGGGCGTGACTCTTCATCAGACTGCAAGAGCTTCATGGCCTCCCGGAACGGGAGATCTCTTTTCTGTTCGGTCATGTACGTAATGACTCGGTTCGAAGTCGCCGGGACCCCATATTCCTTGTGTGCAGCCAAAAAGCCCTTCAGCCGTCCCACGCCCTGTAAATCGTCGGTCTTGAAAAAGCCGGCGATCGAGCGGTGACCCGCATCCAGCAGATAACGCGCCGCTTTATATCCACCGCTTTCATCATCCACCTTCAGGCAAGGGCATTCCAATTCCCTGTATTTCTCGTTGATCATTAGGTAAGGAATGCCCTTCTCCAGCAGGTCGAGAAAATAGTGAAGGTTCGGATTGCCTTCGGCGCTCCGGGTCGGCTCGATGATCAGCCCGCTAAGCGGTTGGCTCGTCATCAGCTGCAGGGCTTCCATTTCCTTCTCCTTCGTGTTGTCAGTGCTGCTGAGAAGGAGCCGGTACCCTCTGCTTCGGAGCTCTGCCTCCGCTCCGCGGACAATATGCGGAAATATATAGTCGGAAATGTACGTCGTAATAATCCCGATCGTCTTAACTTGCTCACTCTCGCGCCGTTGCGGGTTCCGGGCGAATGTTCCCTTGCCCTGAATCCGCTCCAGCCAACCGTCCTTCTCCAGCTCCCCGAAGGTTTGCCGGACGGTCTGCCGGCTAAGACCGAACTGCTCCGAAATTTCATTTTCGGAGGGGAATTGCGCTCCGGGCTGCAGCTTGCCCGATTGCAGCCACGAGAGCAACTCTTGTTTTAATTGCATGTATTTAGGAATTTTCCGATTATTCATTTATGATCCATCCTTCATCTACTCCAGCCGCCGTACATATCATGCGTGCGGCTTATATGTGCGCCACTTTGCACTCTAACCGCTATTGTATCACAGGCCGGGCGAATCCGGAGAACGTGAATGTTACCGCAAACGATAGGCCGCATCGCTCCAGCGGAGCTCATTCTTGAACTGCCGGACGGAGGTGTCTTTGTCAATGATCACTGCTTCGATGCCCGCCATTTCAGCCCAGTCGGTCAGATGTTCCGCCGTAATGGCGTAAGACAGGACCGTATGATGCGCACCGCCGGCCAAAATCCAGGCTTCCGCAGATTCGCGCAGGGAAGGTTGCGGCTTCCACAGAACGCGGGCAACCGGAAGTTTAGGCATCGGCTTCTCGACTTTGACGCCGTCAACCACATTGACCAGCAGGCGGAAACGATGTCCCAGATCGACAAGCGAAGCGTTGACCGCCGGACCGTCTTGCCCGTCGAATACGATGCGGGCCGGATCTTCCTTGCCGCCGATACCAAGCGGATGCACTTCGATCGATGGCTTCGTAGCCGCAATCGTCGGACATACTTCCAGCATGTGCGCGCCAAGAATCATATGGTTGCCCGGCTCGAAATGGTAAGTGTAATCTTCCATGAACGAGGTGCTCTTGTTGTCGGCAAGCACTTTCAGCACGCGGGTCAAAGCTGCCGTTTTCCAGTCCCCTTCGCCGCCGAAGCCGTAACCGGCTTCCATCAGGCGCTGTACCGCGAGGCCCGGAAGCTGCTTCATTCCGTGCAGGTCTTCAAATGTCGTCGTGAAGGCGCCGAAGTTGCCCTCTTCGAGGAAACGTTTCAAAGCGATTTCCGTCCGCGCCTGATAAGCGATCGAATCGCGCACCGCCCCTTCGCTGAGACCTTCTTTGGTAATGGTGTATTGCTCCGCGTATTCGTTCAGCAGTGCCTTCACTTCGGCATCGCTTACTTCATTCATGACCTGAACCAGGTCGCCGATTCCGTAACCGTTAACGGACCAGCCGAACTGAATTTGCGCGGATACTTTGTCACCGTCCGTAACGGCCACTTCGCGCATATTGTCGCCGAAGCGGGCTACCTTCAGGCTGCGGCTTTCGGCATACGATGCTGCCGTGCGCATCCAGCCGGCAATATCGCTGCGTACTTCGCCGTCTTCCCAATGGCCGACGACAACTTTCCGGGCAATGCCGAGCCGGGCTCCGATATGGCCATACTCCCGATCCCCATGCGCAGACTGGTTCAGATTCATGAAGTCCATGTCGATCGATTCCCACGGAATATCGCGGTTAAATTGCGTATGAAGATGCAGCAGCGGTTTTTGCAACTGGGACAATCCTGCGATCCACATTTTCGCCGGAGAGAACGTGTGCATCCAGGTAATAACGCCGGCACAAGATGGGTCGCCGTTCGCTTGCAGCAGAAGATTGTATATTTCGTCCGGTGTTGTAACGATCGGTTTGAATACAACTGGATAGGAAAACACAGGGTCTTGATCGAATTGCTCCGCGATAACACGGGAGTGGTCAGCCACCTGTTCCAAAGTTTCAGGTCCATATAAATGTTGGCTACCGGTTACAAACCAAAATGAATGCGGTTTCAAATTCATAATTCTTACGCCTCCTAAAAATTTAAAGTTACCAAGTTACTTGTACATACAATAACTATTATAAATCGATAATCACAAATGTTGTACGTACAAGTTGTTATAGATTCATTTTATTCCGGTTGCGGCTAAATATCAAGCGTTAAAATTAAAACAAAAGACCGAACTCCAATTGAATTGGGATTCGGTCTTGAATGCTCTATGGGAGGGGACAAGTTCCTCAAACGCGAAGGTCATTCTCCGAGTAACCTTTGGAAAGTTGCTCTCTTGCTCAGTTACTCCGTTGAGTCCCATAGCGGACATTTCGGGTCCTATTTTCGCAAATACAGATTCTTCCTCGTCAATAAGACCTTTTTGGGGCCCTATTTATCTCAAACTCGCTTATAATGGAGCCTTCTGGTATCCCCGATGCAGAATAAGGCCCTGAAAAGCCGCTATTTCCACCCCATGACTGAAAATCAAACAAATAGCGCCCTGAAAATCCCTTATCTCTCAATCGGTCGATAATGAGAGGGGGCGATTAAACCGATCTATTACGCGATTGCCCCGCCCAACACGCTCCATTCCGCACAAGCTTTGCATACTCGGCATGCAGGAATGAATCGAGATGATGCCCAGGCATCAGATAGGCGATCCGGCCCAGACCATATTGGCGCACCCAGGCTGCAGGCCAATCCTGGCCTTCGTGCCGGTAGGTCAGCAATACTTCATGGTCGCTAAAGGCGTCGATGTCAAACCGGTACGGCTCCTCCTTCATGGTAAAGGACGTGATGCCTCTCATCATGGAATGCGTCGAATTTTCGACCTGGAACTCCAGCTCCTGATAGGCGGGATGATCGGTGAACCGGGCTCCGATCAACTGCGCGGCCTCCGGCCGGGCTTGAAGCGATATGCCGTTATGCAATACCAGAAGCCCGCCTCCTCGGGCGACGTGCGAAATCAAACCCGCAGTTTGACTGGAAGTTATGGGATGATCCCAACGATCGGCATAGGAAATGCAGAGCTGGTAGGCGGACAGGTTATCCATTTGCAGGTAATCATAATCCTCCGTAGCCGTAACCTGCCACTCTTCTTCTAATACTTGCCTTAACTGCTCCTCTACAGCCCCCAAAGGATGATATGGCGCAGCGGTGTAGTCTCCGATCAGCAGTGCTTTGGGCTTTATGTTCGTATGCATCTCTCAATATCCTCCTTCAGCGGATTCATAATCAAACTTACCAAGGCATGGAATTTCCGTAAACATCGATAAATGCCGGGACGTCTCCCGGGCTTTGCCCGATCCGTTCCCTGATCAGTCCGATAATTTTGCCGGCCGACTCCGTAGGGGTTAATTCTGCGGCCACATCCAACTCGCCCCGCATGAAGGTCTGCACCCAACCGGGATGAATGAGGAGCACGTGTCCTCCCGCTTCCTTAAGCCCATTGTGTACCAAGCTAGAACCCATATTAAGCGCAGCCTTCGACATGCAATAAGCAAACCAGCTGCTGCGTTTATTCTGACCAATGCTGCCGGCCTCCGAAGAAATATTGGCGATCATTTTAGATGCGCTGTTCATTACCAGCGGAACGAAAGCCTCTGTCACCCTTAATGCGCCAAGCGCATTAACATTGAACACGTCCAGCATCTCGTCGTAATTTTACTTCTCCATGATCGTTGCTTCGATATCTCCTAAAATCCCTGCATTGTTGATCAGGACATCAAGGCGGTCTGTTTGCTCTAGCACGTTCGCCGCCGCTTTCTTCACGCTCTCATCGCTGCTGATATCCAGCGGAATAAGCGTCAATCTGCTATCATGCGCAAGCCGCAGCTCATCCAAAGCCGACTCCTGCAAATGGTATCTGCCGGCGAATACGCGACAACCTTGCTCCAGCAGCGTCTCGACCAGCGCCAGTCCAACGCCGTGATCCGCCCCCGTAACCAAAGCCGTAAATTCCAAGCTGCTCACTCCTCATGCGTGAATAGGTTAAGGTTAATGAATGGTTATCCATGAATCATGAATCATGAATGCAACTTTCATTGTCTCTATTTTCACGCAATATTGCAAGCGCTTTATTTTTAGCAATCTGTACTACTTGCGCGCCGACCTAATGCTTCAGGCCCTTGGTTCATCCGGCCCGCGCCCCGGGTTGCCCTGATCCCGCGGTATTCCTTCGGGGTCATTCCCGTATACGTCTTGAACACGGAAACGAAATATTTATATTCCTTGTACCCCACCTTATCCGCGACTTCGAACACTTTATCATGCGTGGTGGCCAATAACTCCTTCGCCTGTTCCATCCGCATTTCGTTCATGTATTCCGTAAATCCCTTACCTGTGCTTTGCTTAAAAATACAACTAAAGTAACTCGGTGTAATCTTTAGCCAGGCCGCCACCTCGGAAGCCTTCAGATCCGTGCGGTAGTGCTCGTTCATATATCTTTTGGCCTTCTCGATGATCCAATAGGATTTGTCGATCCCATTCAGCTCGATTTGCCGCAGCAACTCTTGCATCTCTTCCTTCACTATCATTTCAATCGAGACATAAGAGTTAAATATATTGAAATCCAGACTTGCTTTGTGCCCGTAATCCAGCTCGGTCATGCCGCTGTTCCGCAGCCGCTGCCGGAGCAATGCCGACAATTCTTCATAGGCTATAAATATTTCGCCAGGCAAATATCCTCCATCCCGAAAAAAAAGAAACATCTCCGAGACCAGAGCATCGACTTCGTCGGGTTCCTGTTTGAACATAGCCGTTACCAGGCCCTTAGCCCTCGCAGTTACATCGAAAGCGGGCAGGACCCGGTCGCACTCGGAGGATTCCCGATATTCCGGCAATAGAATTGCCCTGCCCTCCAGCACATGATAAGGAAGCAGCCCATTCGCCTCAACGCAGCGCTCGGCAGTCTCCCTGAGATCTTCGTATGGCTCCGAGGCTCCGCAGTACAATTGTCCTTCCCGAAGTTCCGGCAGCGACTCCTCAAGCAGGTCGTCCCATGATTTCCGGTCCAGCTTGACATCGGATTCAACCAGCGTAATCAACAAATTCTCATGCTCAAACACGGAAACCACGCGGAGAAATGGACGAACTAACGTCATCGCCGCGTGCAACCTGTGAATCCAAGTGTCCTGGATCTCCTTATACTGTTCCGGAGAGTGCTCCCCAAACCGCTCGTAGAATCGGTCCAGTTGCGTCGCCAGCACGCGGAACTGAATTCCGCGCAGGGAGGAAGGAGCTTCTTGGCCATATGCGGTCCCATGGCGTGCCATATTCGACAACCATAGTTTCACTTCCTGGACTCCTCCGTCCCTTTCTTCGGCCTGAATACCGGCGGCAATCTTCTTCACAACTTCGATTAACTCATCAATATCGACCGGCTTAAGCAAATAATCGCTCACTCCCAGGCGGATCGCCTGCCGGGCATATTCAAAATCCTCATACCCGCTGAGCATAATGACCCGTACATTCGGAAATTGGTCTTTCAGGCGCTCCGCCAATTGCAGACCATCCATTCCCTCCATACGAATATCGGAGAGAACCACATCTACCTCTTGTTCATTGACGATTTGCAGCGCTTCCGCCCCATCGTAGGCTTCTCCCACGACATGGACGCCGATTTCCTCCCAATTGATCGTGCACCGTAATCCTTCGCAGATCACAGGCTCGTCATCCACGATCAGCATTCTGATTACACGGTTATTGTTCGCCAAATATCTGTCCATGCTGCTCACCACCATGATCCTGAATTTCTCCCGAGGGAAGTCTCAGCCGTACCCAAGTTCCTTCGGGGGAGGTACTGACAATCTCCAAGCCATAGTTATTTCCGAAAAAAATCGAAATCCGCTCATGAATGTTATACATAGCTCCTCCCGGGTTTGCGTTTCGCCCTTGAAGCGAAGCCTTGACCTCATCCCTTCGTTTCGGCTCAAGCCCCTTCCCGTTGTCGATGACATCGATCCAGATTTCCTCGCCTGCTGCATAGCCGTTGACCAGAATTTCATTGACCGCTTTCGTACGGTCGAATCCGTGTTTAAGATAATTCTCCACGAGCGGCTGAATCGTAGCCTTCAGAGTCAAGGTATCCTCAATTCCCGGCTCCATGTTCAAAGTGTATTTCAGCTTGTCCCCTAAACGCCGCTGCTGCAAATATAAATAGGAGCGGACAAACTCCATTTCTTTGCGGAGCGTCGTCTCGTAACTGCCGTTATTCACGCTGGCCCGGAAAAATTTAGAGAGCATTTCAATCAATTGACTCGTTTTGTCCGCTTTCTCCAATCTTGCCGTCCAACGGATCATATCCAGCGTATTGTAGAGAAAATGGGGATCCATCTGATTCTGCATCAGCTTCAGCTCGGATTCGCGCTCTCTGAGCTCCCATTTGTATTTATGCTCAATCAATTGCTGAATCTCGGAGACCATTTCGTTGAACTTATGGTTCAATTCCGCGATTTCGTCCCGGGATTCAATCGGCACTCGCGCGCTGAAGTCTCCGTGCGTGACCCGGTAGGTTTCTTTTTTCAACCGCAAAATCGGCTTGATAATCGTGTAATGGAATCCGATCAATGCGGAAAGACCGAGCATCAGAATCGCAATGAGAATAAACAGCATTAACAACTTGACGTCGCGAAATTTTTCGGCAACGGTGGCTTCGGGAATCATGGCCACCACATTCCAGCCGGTATTTTCAATGGGCGTATATAGAATTAGCGAGCGTTTCCCGTGATCCGGGTAGTAGTAGAAGCCTTCTCTTCCGGTAGCGAGTTTTCCGAGAAGCATCTCATCGGGCTCGAAATTGTCGCTTAACCGATCCTTGGAGCCCAGAATGACTTGACCCTGCGCACCGATTACAAATACGCTTCCCGCCCCATCTTCGAAAATTCCTTGTTCCAGCAATTGAAGGATACCCGCCTCGTCCATCCGGATGATCAGCCTGCCTAGCGGCATGGTAATATCATTGTAAGAATTCAGAATCCGGAACATGGAGAGCAACCTGACTTCCCCTTTCCAATCGCTGTTCAGGCTGTAGCCTTGCGTCCAGACAATTCCTCCTTTGCGGGCTTCAGCCTGCCGCTCCCACCCGGATTCATCTCCGCTAAAGGGCTCCCCCATCTCAATGACACTGTTGTTATAGCCGGATATTTCGATCGAGCGGATATAGCTGCGCGACATGAGTTGAAAGGTTAGAAACTCCTCTATATTCCGTTTGAGATTGGCTCTCTCGTCGTTGCCCAGCGGCGGAGAAGGCCTCAGAAACGATCTCATATCGGGACTTAGAATGAGATAGTTCGCGATGTCCTCCACCATTTTCGTCTGTTCTCCGAGCTGGCTCGTCACGTTATCCAGATTTCGTTTCGTAGAATTAATAAATTGATCTTTTAAGACCTGATTAAATTTGTACTGCACGACTACACCGACGCCAAAGGTGGGCAGGATAACAAAGAGCAGAAAGATGACCAGCGCTTTGCGCTTCAGTCCGAAGTTTCCCAAGTATTTGCTGTAGCCTGTCTTCATTTCGGTTCTTCCTCTCCATCCGCTCACCCGGTTCAGCCCTTGACCGCCCCCGCCGTCATCCCGTTGACGAGTTGCTTCTGCAGCAAGAGATAGAAGATCAGAATCGGAATCAACGCGATCGTAAGCGCTGCCATTTGCAGGGTAAGACTCGCGGTTTCAATACCTACGAAATTGGCCAAACCGAGCGGCAGCGTTTTGAGTTCCGTCGAGGTAATCAACACGAGCGCGAATAAGTATTCGTTCCAGTTATAAATAAAGTTCAGTATAATGACCGTAGCTAGAGCCGGCCTAGTGATCGGCAATATGATCGACCAGAATATGCGATAGACACCTGCTCCGTCCATGACGCCCGATTCCTCCAAATCTTTAGGAAACCCGCGCATGAAGCCTTCCAGAATGAACACCGTCAAGGATAAGTGAAACGCCGTATAGGGCAAAATCAGCGACCAGTACGTATCAAGCAAATGCAGCTTCTGCATGATCAGAAATATAGGAATGAGAGTGGCATGGATCGGTACCAGCATCCCCAGCAAAAATAAACTATAGGTTGTTCCCCTCATTTTAAATTTAAAACGGGAAAGGAAATAGGCCGCAAGTGCCCCCAGCAATACTGTGACGATCAGCGAAACAAAGGTGATGATCAAGCTGTTTAGGAAATACACGTTCATATTGGCTACTTCCCAAGCCTTGGCGTAATTCGAAAACTGCATCACTTTCGGAAACGAAAACGGATCGGCGGCATATTCCTGCTCCTTCTTAAAAGAATTAACTACCATCCAAAAGAGAGGAATTATATTAATAATAGCGAACAAGCTCAAAAATGTGTATGTGAATACTTGGAACAACCCTGACTTTCTCTTCATCGGATATGCCTCCTTCCCTTAAGCGTCTTTCTCCCGGCCAAGCCGGTTGATCAGCGAAATGACGATCAGACTGAATAGCAGCACCAGAATGGAAACCGCACTACCGTAACCGTAACGCATATTGATAAAAGCGCTATTGTACATGTAAATGGTCATAACTTCGGTCTGATGCGCCGGCCCGCCGCCCGTTAAAATCTGTATCAGATCAAAGACGCGGAAGGAGTTACTAATGCTATACACGACGCCAACCATAATCGTTCCCCGAACCATCGGAATCGTAATCCTGAGCGTCCGCTTCAGTCCGGTAGCTCCGTCCAATTCCGCCGCCTCGTTGACTTCATCCGGAATGTTCTGCAGCGCTGCCAGGAAAATAACCATGTAGAGACCGCAGTTTTGCCAGATATAGGCGATACTGATGGCCAGCATCGACCATTTGTGGTCACCGAGCCAGTTCTGCTTCCAACCGTCCAGCCCGACCATGCCGAGCAGATTGTTCAGCATGCCGTATTCCGTGTTATACACCATCCCCCAAATCAAGGAGACCATAACCGAGGAAATGACGACCGGCATAAAGCCGATGGTCCGGAAAATCCCGGAACCTTTCAGACCGCGGTTCAGCAGCAGCGCGAGCAGCAGGCCGAGAGGGATTTGGCCGATCAAGCCGGTCACCATGATGATGACATTGTTCTTCACCGACAGCCAAAAGGTGTCGTCGCTCAAGATTTTTATATAGTTATCCAGTCCGGCAAAGGACATGGAGCCCATCCCGTTCCAATTCATGACGGAGTAGTACAAGGACAACCCGATCGGAACGATGGCAATACCGAGATAGATGAACAGCGCCGGAAACAAACCGAAAAAAATGGCTAACTTGGTTCCTCTTAGCGTTTGCACCTTGAATACCTCCTTTTCTTCTTATCTTGTTTGTATTACATGCCCGATGAAAGAAGAAAACCCGGGGTTCGGGTTTTCTCATTTGCACCGGATTAGAACGACAGCTTGATTAATGGGCCATCTAGTTAAGTTCATCCAAAGCTTCCTGGACTTCCTGCGCCAGTTTTTCAGGCGTTTCTTGGCCGATAATCAAAGCCTGAAGTCCGTTTTGCAGCACATCGACTACCTGTGTGGGTACTACGGCATCAAATACAGGCGCCGTGCCGTTGCCCGTCAAGGCCAGCATTTCCTCCAGGTACTTGCTTCCGTCTTCCGGCATTTCCACTTTCGCCGGAACAACGATGCCGTTGCGAATCAATTCCTTGTACAAATCCTCGTTTACGAAAAATTTCAGAAACTCTTCCGCAGCCGCCTTTTTCTTCTCGCTGAGTCCGCTCTTGATCGCGATTCCGTACTGTACGACGCCTGCGCTCTTCTTCGGATCACCCTTGCCGCCTTCCACACTCGGGAATATGGCAATGCCGAACTTATCCGCTTCCTCGTTGTTGATGCGTACTCTTCCGTCGACGGTCGAAGAAGAAATATGCATCGCCGCTTTCCCCTGGATAAAATAATCCTGGGCTTGTACGGAGTCCATGTTGTTGGCATCGGTATTAAACGCGCCCAGCTTGGCCAGTTCCTCGATTACGGACAGCGCCTTAACGAATTCCGGATCGGTGAATTTGGCTTTCTTCTCAAGCACAGCCGGCAGGAAGTCGCTACCCGTAAAGCGGTCCCCGATAATCGAAACATAAGAAGATTGCAGCGGCCATTGTTCCTTATCTCCCAGCGAGATCGGCGTAATGCCAGCCTCTTTCAGCTTGGTCACCGCGTCGATGAATTTATCGTAGGTATCCGGGAATTGGTCATAGCCTACCTGAGCGAACATTTCTTTGTTGTAGTAAATGATATCGACGAAGGATTGCTTGGTCGGTACCGCATATTGTTGTCCATCCACATTAAATCCGCTCAATGCTTCCTCCGGCAAAATGGAGGTCCAGTTCTCCATCAGGGGATTGATCGGCTCCAGTAATTTACCGGCAACTAGCGGATCCAGGTCCGCGCCGGGCCAAACCACATTGATATCGGCCAAGTTATTTCCCGCAGCAAGCGTGCGCAGTTTCGTCTTATACTGGGCGGCAGGCACGCCGTCTTGTTTGATTTTAATATTCGGATGCTGCTTTTCGAATTCGGCAATTCGCGCCTTGTACACTTCGTTATCCACGTTTGGAGATGTCCACTGATGCATCATGTTCAAAGTAATGGTCTCCGTTCCGTTTCCACCGTTGCCGCTCCCGCCAGCATTGTCTTTGCCACAGGCCGCCGTTAGTAACGTCAGCATAGCGACCAGTCCGAGAAGTACCGCCTTCTTGCCTTTGTTTGTTTTGTTCATAACCAACCCTCTTTTCTGAATGATGTATACCGGTTAGAAAAAACTAACAAATCATGATGTATTATTACCTTGATCCGTTATATTCCACATTATAAATCTAGTTGGATTCGGCCAATATCCCAAGAATATTCGATTATATCCGAATAATTAAGATAATCGTAAGCGTTTTCAGATTAATTTTGAGAATACCGCTTATCGCGGTCGATACGACACCGGACACCGGACATTGGAACCAGGCCTTTTACGATTCATTTTCCGGTTCGTTCAGAATATAATCCACCAATTCCTCCAGAGGAACCGTTGCCAGCGCGATCGCCGTGTCGGTCACCCCGTAGTAGATATAGAGTAAGCCGTCCTTCACTACATTCCCCGTCGGGAAAATTACGTTAGGAATCTGGAAACCGAACTTTTCGTAGTACGTTTCAGGCTCCATAATGAAATTCCGGGTCCTTGCGAGGATGATTTCCGGATTGTCCAGATCGAGCAGCATCGCTCCCACCCGGTACACGATGTCGTCGTCCACCCCGTGGTAGAGCACCAACCAGCCGCGATCCGTCTTCACCGGCGGTGTCGACCCGCCGATTTTGCGCGACTCCCAGGCATGATTCTCACCTTTCGCGAGCAGCTTGGGCTCATCCCATTGAAGCAGGTCGTCGGAATAGGTGATCCAAATGCCCGCTTTATCTGTGCCGTACGTCTCACCCACATATTCCTCTGGACGACGCAGCAGCACGTATTTGCCGTTTATTTTTTCAGGGAAAAGAATGTTGTCCCGGTCGTTAATCTCCAGCGGCGTCGTGTCGGTTAGGAACTCCCAGTCTATCAAATTGTTGGAGGTCAGGATCGAGGAGCGGGTCAGCCAATGCCCTTCCTGCTCGCCCCAGCCGTCCGGATATTCCGGTATCGAACGTTCCGGCACGCCTCTGCCTGTCGGATAATAGCTCATGGCGCACGGGCGCAGCGCGTAATTCAAATAGAAAGTATCGTCAATCTTGACGATGCGCGGATCCTGCACACTGCCGTAAGGGAAACCGAGCATGTCCGGCGTAACGATCGGCTCGTCCTTCACATGCGTGAAACGCACGCCGTCCTCACTTTCCAGCAATCCGAGGTAATTTTTGCACGGTGTCAGCGACCCCGCCGTCCGCTCAATCATGTAGAACTTCCCGTTATCGATAATAACCGCCGGATTAAATACGGTTACCCTTCTCCACTCATAACCCCCCGGTACCACAATCGGATTGTCCGGATGTCTCTCGATCTTCATCTGTTTACCTCCTCCTGTACACCTTAAAAGTCTATGTGCCAAACCGCTTGCAGTCCCGACGGAATGCTCCGTTATCGGCACCACGAAAGGTTGGGCAACTTCCTATAGGGTTATTATAGAACGCTTTCCGGATGCAAAATATCCTGCGAACTTTAGAAAACATCTGAATAATACCGTTGATTG
>DJTQ01000108.1 GCA_002439285.1 Paenibacillaceae bacterium UBA6304 | reverse complement strand
AGATTAACCCGCGCTCTGCTTCACGGATGCGCTGCGTAACGACCTGCTTGGCAGTTTGAGCTGCAATGCGTCCGAAATCGCGTGGCGTCACTTCAATTTCCGCAATATCCTCCAGTTGGAAGCCAGGATTAATTTCACGGGCCGCAGGTACCGAGATTTCCGTCCGCGGATCCAGCACTTCCTCCACCACAAGTTTACGGGCGAATACTTTGATTGCACCGGTATGACGGTTCATATCCACGCGCACATTTTGCGCCGTATTAAAGTTTCGCTTGTAACTGGAGATCAGAGCAGCTTCAATCGCTTCGAACAGAATATCTTTGCTGATCCCTTTTTCGCTTTCCAATTCATTCAAGGCTTCGATAAAATCCATGCTCATTTGCCTCGAGTTCCCCCTTTCATAGTCCCCTACATTTCATGCAATACAATTGTTAGAAAATAATAGCCAACCTAGCGCTGGCAACCTTGCTGTATAGAATGGTATGGCTCTTTTTACCGATTTCGATGACAAGCTCCTCATTATCAAAAGAAAGAAGCCGGCCCTCAAATTCTTTTAAGCCGTCTACCGGTTCATATGTAGTCACAAATACATCTTTGCCGACGGCTTTTGCTACATCCTCCGCTTTTTTCAGCGGGCGTTCCGCCCCGGGGGAGGACACGTCCAGGAAATAAGCCGATGGAATCGGGTCGTTCTCATCCAGTTTTTCGGTCAAAAATTCACTAATTCGACCGCAGTCATCGATATCGATGCCTCCGTCTTTATCAACGAATACGCGCAGGAACCAATTGCTTCCTTCCTTTACGTACTCAATGTCTACCAGTTCAAAGCCGTTCTCCTCCAAATAAGGGCCAACCATCTCTTCCACGGCCGCTTTGATCTTCGGTGTGCTCAAGCGTACATTACCTCCATATGGTTCTTTCCTATATACCAAAGAGTAAAGAGTGGGTTTCCCCACTCTTTAAGCAACGGTTCTATCTTCATGATTACCAAAAAAATTATAACATAGTCCGGTAATAGTGACAAGTAAAACGCCTTTACGCCGGGCTAAAACAGTGACAACTGATTGCTTTCCGGCAATCCCCGGAAGCAGCCCATCGTGCCGAGTAGCTCCACGATCGTTTTGCTCGCCTTGGACTTTTGCTGAAAATCCTCGATGGAGAGGAATTCCCCCTGCTCCTTCGCCGCAGCAATGTTACGGGCAGCATTATCACCGATGCCCGCCAGCGCGGAGAACGGCGGAATGAGCGCATCACCGTCGACGATAAACTTCGTCGCGTCGGAGCGGTACAGGTCGATTCCCTTGAAGCGGAAACCGCGCGATGTCATTTCCAGCGCCATTTCGAGAATCGGCAACATGTTTTTCTCTTTCGGCAGCGCCTGGAAGCCCTTTTGCTCAATCTCTTCGATCTTGCGGTAAATGGCGTCGTAACCTTGACAAAACAGCTCGATGTCGAAGTCTTCACCCCGTACCGAGAAGTACGTCGCGTAATACTCGATCGGATGATACAGTTTGAAGAAAGCTGTACGCACCGCTGAAATAACATAAGCCGCGGCGTGCGCTTTCGGGAACATGTACTGGATTTTTAGACAAGAATCAATGTACCACTGCGGCACTTTGCACTTTTTCATCTCATCGATCCATTCTTGCGACAGGCCCTTCCCTTTACGTACGCTTTCCGTAATTTTAAAGGCCAGACCGGCGTCCATACCCGCCTTATAGATCAGGAACAACATAATGTCATCCCGGCAGCCGATCACCGTCTTGATGTTACAGGTTCCGTTTTTAATCAATTCCTGAGCATTGCCGAGCCATACGCCGGTACCGTGGGACAGACCGGAAATCTGCAGCAAATCCGCAAATGAAGACGGCTGCGATTCCACAAGCATTTGCCGAACGAACTTGGTTCCCATTTCGGGAATCCCGTATGTGGCAACCGGGGTCCGGATTTGCTGAGGTGTAACTCCCAGCGATTCCGTGGAATTGAACATGCTCATGACTTTCGGATCGTTCATCGGTATAGTTGTCGGATCGATACCGGTCAAATCCTGCAACATCCGCATCATCGTCGGGTCGTCGTGACCCAGAATATCAAGCTTCAGCAAGTTTGCATCAAACGCGTGATAATCAAAATGCGTGGTCATCCATTCCGAGCTCGTATCATCGGCCGGATACTGCACCGGCGTAATGTCTTCGACCTCGATATAGTCTGGAACAACTACGATCCCGCCCGGATGCTGGCCCGTGCTGCGCTTTACGCCAGTACAGCCGGAGGCCAACCGGTTAAGCTCGGCGCCGCGCCAGCTCTTATGATGTTCTTCTTCATACTTCTTGGCAAATCCGAACGCCGTTTTCTCGGCAACCGTACCGATCGTTCCGGCACGGAACACACTCTTCTCCCCGAACAGCACTTTAGTATAGTTGTGCGCTTGGGGCTGATATTCACCGGAAAAGTTAAGATCGATATCGGGGACTTTGTCGCCTTTAAAGCCAAGGAACGTTTCGAACGGGATATCCTGTCCCTCGCCTTTCAGCTTGCTTCCGCAGTTCGGACAAATCTTGTCCGGCAAATCGAATCCGCTCGGTACGCTGCCATCTAGGAACCATTCGTTAAAACGGCAATCGGAATTCAAACAAATATAATGAGCCGGCAGCGGATTTACTTCGGAAATCCCCAGGAATGTTGCAACAACCGACGATCCGACCGATCCCCGCGAACCGACGAGATAACCGTCTTGGTTAGATTTTTTAACCAGTCGTTCGGATATCAGGTAGTTGGCCGAGAAGCCGTATTTGATGATCGGCTCCAGCTCTTTCTCCAAGCGTTTGACGACAACGTCGGGCAAATCTTCTCCATAAATGGACCTTGCGGTGGCATAACAGGTGTTTCGGATCTCTTCGTCCGCCCCTTCAATGATCGGCGTATACAGCTTGTCCGGAAACAGATCCAGCTCCTCGAAGGAATCCGCCAGTTCGGAGGTGTTTTTTACGACGACCTCGTAGGCTTTCTCCTTACCCAAGAACTCAAACTCCCCCAGCATTTCGTCCGTCGTGCGAAAATGAGCATCCGGTTTACGGATATCTTTAAGCGGGCTGAAGCCAGTAATTCCGTGAATCGTGATATCCCGGTACAACTTGTCGCGCGGATCAAGATAGTGGACGTTGCCTGTAGCGACCACCGGTTTGCCCAACTTTTCGCCGATTTGTACTACTTTGCGGACCGCTGTTTTCAGCTCTTCTGCACTGCCCACCAGCCCTTTATCTACCAGGTGCATATACATCGTCAGCGGCTGAATCTCAAGTATATCGTAAAATTCGGCGATCCCTTCGGCTTCCTCTACCGATTTGTTCAGCACCGCTTCAAAAAACTCACCTTTTTCGCATCCCGAAATAATGAGCAATCCTTCGCGCAACTCCGCAAGTTTTGACTTCGGAATGCAGGCAACCCGTTTGAAATATTGAGTATGCGAAATCGAAATTAGTTTGAACAGATTTTTCTTGCCAGTCATATTCAGCGCGTAGATACCGCAATGGAACGGGCGAGCATTGGATAAGTCCTTACCAACCTTATCGTTTAGGCGTTCTAAAGAGGTAATGCCTTCGATTTTGGCGGCGTCCTCGATGAGTCCATTCAGAATCTGTCCGAGTGCTAACGTATCATCGATCGCACGGTGATGATTTTCCAGTGAAACTTTATATTTGGCCGCAAGGGTATTCAAGCGGTGATTTTTCATGGAGGGATATAACATTCTGGCCATTTCCAGCGTATCGAGCACCGGATTGTTCATGACAGGCATGCCGAGTTCTTTTAACTTGGCATTCACGAAATCCACGTCAAACCGGGCATTGTGAGCAACGAGGATATCATCTTTGGCAAACTCGATAAATCCTTTCAATACCGACTCCACGTCCGGTGCATCTTGAACCATTTCATCATTGATATTGGTCAATTGCTGAATATGGTACGGAATCCGCTCATGCGGATTAACGAAAGTGGCATACCGGTCGATCTCTTTGCCCTCGCTCATTTTAACGGCGGCAACTTCAATAATTTTGTTCTGAGTAACCGACAGACCGGTGGTCTCGATATCGAATACGATAAAGGTCGTTGTCTTCAAATCTTCGGCACGGGGGTTAAGTACAACCGCCACATTGTCGTTGACAACGTTGGCTTCCACTCCGTAGATCATTTTGATTCCGTTCTTTTTCGCCGCTTTGGCTGCGTCCGGGTAACATTGAATTCCACCGTGATCGGTGACGGCAATCGCTTTGTGCCCCCACTTCGCCGCTGTTTTGACATAATCTCCGATCGGGGTAACCGCGTCCATTGTGCTCATCGTCGTATGCAGATGGAATTCCACGCGTTTCTCTTCGGCATTATCTTTTCGAGATGGTGGCGCAGAAATTTCGCAAAGATCGTTAGGAATCATCACCAGCTCGGGAATCTGCATAAAGCGATCCATTTCCACTTTGCCGCGCGCCTTCACCCATTTACCATTCGCCAACTGACCCATAATCTTCAGATCATCCTTGGTCTTAGCAAACATCTTCATCTGCAGGGAATCAGTGAAATCGGTCAGGTAAAAAGTAAAAAGCGTGTTCCCGTTGCGAAGCTCTTTGCGATCCAACCCGAAGATCGTACCTTGAATCGTAATCTTCTTCTCTTCGTCTTGAAGCTCCTGAAGTGGTATCGGCTGTTCTTTGATGTCGTGACCGATCTGCAACTTGATCACTTCTCCGTCCACTTCCTCTGCCGGAGCTTCCTCAGCTACACTCTCCATCAATTGCTGGATCGCTTCTCTATTCTCCTCGACGATCCGTTGCTGGAACTCTTCAAATACTTCGCTGCTGTTCTCACCTGAAACCAGTTTAACCCGCAGACTTAAACCGAAGTAAGTTTCATAAAACGCCGTAATCGCCCGATCGATACCTTTCTTGCGAGCCAATTCCAAGGTCATGGCATCGGTGAAAGCAACCGAAACCAAATCCCCCTCAACTTCGTGCGCCGCCCGGGCCATCCAGCCATTAACCGATGGTACCTCTCGCTGCACCCATTCCAGAAACAGCTTCCAATATTCCTGTACGATTTCGCTCTCGCCGATCCCGTTCTCATAACGGAACAAAAAGGAAATATTCGCGATGTGCTCCATCCGCTCTTTAATCCGTACGCAAAACGTACGATAGAATTGAGCCGGAACAAGCGTGCTTTTGCAAAGCGTAATCTTCCATTCCTTATTGGACCGGCTGACTTCCACCTGATCGATGTAACCATCTAGAAAATAAGGATCCACAACGGTTGACGGTACTTCCGCCTGCTTCATCAACAGTTCGAGACGCATTCTTTTTCCCTGAGTGTCGGACATGACTTCCCCTCCCATACGACACGGTTTTGTATTCTCAAACAGCAAGGCTTCCGGCGCGGTGCTCCGACAGGATTGATACCTGTCGGCAATTTCCTGCCGGAAGCCTTCAAGATAAATGTATTTAGATTAATAGGCTCTGGCAAAAACAACCGTATGTTTTGCAGCTTCACCGCATACCAGACAAGAAGTTTTTGTAACCTCCGGCGTAAACGGAATATTCCGGCTAGTAGCGCCCGTTTCTTCCTTCACATGACGCTCGCAAGCTTCGGAACCGCACCAGCCCGCTAGTGTAAACCCGCGCTTCTCTTCGATGCTGGTCTTCATTTCGTCCAACGTGTCCACGGAATAGAAATGTTCTTCACGGAATGCTTTGGCGCGTTCAAACATTTCTTGGTGAACCTGATCCAGCATGGATTTTACTTCTTCCACGAGGTTCTCTTGCGATATTACCTTCTTCTCTCCGCTGATTCGCGATACAAGCACGCAAACTCCGTTCTCCATATCGCGTGGTCCGATCTCCAGACGAACCGGAACGCCGCGCATTTCGTATTCATTAAACTTCCAGCCCGGACGCACGTCTGCACGGTCGTCGATCCCCACGCGCACGCCAGCTTTCTTTAATTCGGCAAACAGCTCGTCTGCCCGGCCAACCACGGCGTCCCGGGTCTTAGGCGGGCCGATCGGGATGATCATGACCTGCTTCGGCGCCACTTTAGGCGGTAAAGCCAGACCGCGGTCATCGCCGTGAACCATGATCAGCGAACCGATCAACCGGGTGCTGACTCCCCATGAGGTCGTATGCACATACTCGCGAACATTCTCGCGGTTCAAATATTGAATATCGAACGCGGTCGCAAAGTTCGTTCCGAGATAATGCGAAGTTCCCGCCTGCACGGCACGACCGTCCTTCATCATCGCTTCGATCGAATACGTATCCACCGCGCCGGCGAATTTCTCCGAAGGCGTCTTCTGGCCGACGATAACCGGAATCGCTAAATAGTTTTCAACGAAATCGCGATAAATCTCTAACATCTGCATCGTTTCTTCGCGCGCATCCTGCTCGTTCTCGTGCGCCGTATGACCTTCCTGCCACAAAAATTCGCTTGTACGCAGGAACGGCAAAGTCCGTTTTTCCCAACGAACCACATTGGCCCACTGGTTGATTAGGACCGGCAGATCCCGATAAGATTGAATCCATTTCTCGTACATGTGCCCGATCATGGTTTCCGATGTGGGACGAATCGCCAAACGTTCTTCCAGCTTCTCGCCTCCCGCTTCAGTAACCCAAGGTACTTCGGGATTAAAGCCTTCCACATGCTCTTTTTCCTTCTGTAAAAAGCTCTCGGGAATAAATATAGGGAAATAGGCATTGCGGTGACCCGTTTCTTTAAAACGGCGATCCAACTCCGCCTGAATATGTTCCCAAATTTCATACCCGTCCGGCTTGAAAACGATGCATCCGCGCACAGGCGAATAGTCCATCAAATCCGCCTTCTTGATTACATCGATGTACCAGCGTGAAAAGTCTTCTCCTTGCGGAGTAATTTCCGTTACAAATTGTTTCTCCTCGTTAGCCATTAACCCCTAGTCCTCCCGTTATTATCCTATCAATCGCAAAATATCATTATAAGTGACCGCAATCATGAGCAGGAACAGCATCGCAAACCCGATGAAATGCACCAATCCCTCGCGGTTCGGATCCACCGGTTTGCCTCGCAGCGCCTCCACACCCAGGAAGACGAGTCTGCTTCCGTCCAGCGCCGGGATCGGCAACAGATTAAAAATCCCCAGATACAAACTCAGAATGGCCGCCCAGTAAGTCAACTGTACGATCCCCTGCTTGGCGATCTGTCCGGTAACTTCAAAAGTACGCACAGGGCCACCCAAATCATCCATCGAGAATTTGTTAATCAGTTGCTGGAAGCCGAGAAAGATCGCTTTGGTCGTGTAGACCATGTCTTTGCCCGCCTCGGTAAACGTCTCTCCAAACGAAGCGCTCCGCGTCGGGAAATAAGTAACGATCGTGCTTCCGACCTTGCCGCCTTCTTCCTTGTCCACAGAACGTGGGGTTAGCGTGATTGCCAAGGTCTGATCTCCCCGTTTAACCGTCCATTCCATCGGCTTGTCCTTGGACGCTTTAATCATATCGATCAAGCCGTTCGCATCGGTACCAACCCGCTTGCCGTTCACCGATTCGATGATATCCCCCTGCTGGACACCGGCTTCTTGCGCCGGCATGTCTTTCATCACTTCGCCGATCTGCAAATGACTCGGGTCCGCAAGCGGAATACCAGCCATCTGGGTATGCAGCGCGAACAGCACAAAAGCGAGTATAAAGTTCATCAGCGGTCCGGCAAAAATAGACAAGGCGCGCTGACCGACCGTTTTACTGCCATATTGGCGATCCAATGGCGCGATCTGAGTTTCTTTCCCTTTCGCCACAAGCATCGCTTGCGGATGTATGCGGTAGCTCAGAATTTCCCCGTCGACATCAAGCTGGATCAGGAGTCGATCTTCCAGATCCACATCGCTCACTTCGCCGCGGATCACGTTTTTCCGGCTATCCAGGCGGTCAAGATATATTTTCCGGACTTCTTCGCCATCCAGTCTTAAAGCTACGGTCTGTCCGTTCGTAATCTGGACCAACTCCGGGTCTTCCCCGGCCATCCGGGCATCCCCGCCAAAAGGCAGTAGCCGGAGGGTGAATTGCGTCTCGTCCCTTTTGTAAGAGAACA
>DJTQ01000107.1 GCA_002439285.1 Paenibacillaceae bacterium UBA6304 | reverse complement strand
TCACTCCAATACACAGAAACAGAGCTCGTTGGTTACGACGGGTTGGAACTCTTTTATCAAGAAGAACTTCGTGGCAAGAATGGTTTCAAAAGCGTGCCGATAGATCCGAGGAATATGGCGACAGGCATCGCTGAGGTGACTCCGCCGGTCAAAGGATATGACTTGCACTCAACGATTAACAAAAATATTCAAATGATCGCAGAGCAAGCAATTCTGGATCAAATTGATTGGGTTCATAGAAATCCTGTATCCGGTGATACCCATCCTAATGCCAAAACCGGTTATGCTGTAGCGATGGAAGTCGATACCGGCAATGTAGTGGCCATGGCCAGCATGCCTGATTATGATACAAATGTGTGGCAAAGTGGCGGGATTGATCCGGAAGATTGGAAAAAAATTAATTCGAATTATCAGAATGGAACGATTACCCCCTACAGCTCGGGCCAGTCTGGACATGAATTTGGTTCGAACGTGCTGCTGGGTTCCACGATTAAACCGTTATCCGTTCTGATTGGACTTAACGAAAATTTATTTACGACAAGTACGTATTATCCGGACCGGGGTATCGCTTATTTTGGCAGAAACGATTCGTCAAGTGTCCGAAACTCAGGGAGTAAAGCGTACGGGTCCCTCGATCCATCCGGTGCTATTCTCCATTCTTCCAATACTTTTATGGTCGAAATGGTTGGGGAAAGACTATATAACAAGTATAAGGCAGATGGCATTGAGGTATGGGATAAGTACATGAAGCAGTTTGGTCTCGGAGTATCTACAGGCGTTGATTTGCCTAGAGAATATCTTGGCTCCTTAGGCTACAAAAACGAATCCGAAACAGCCCTTTCCCGTTTGGTGTATGCATCATTCGGCCAGCATGGGGGTTACACAACGATGCAGTTAGCTCAGTATACGGCTACGCTGGCATCTCACGGCAAACGGATGCAACCGCATCTTGTCAGCAAAATTACGGACGAGAACAACAATATCATTGAAGAATTTAAACCTACAATACTTAATGAGGTTAAGTTTAAAGAAGCCTATTGGAAAGAAGTTATTAGCGGGATGAAGACGGATGTTAAATCGGCGTTCAATGGTTTCCCGTATGACTATGCCCGGAAAACAGGAACCTCAGAGCAGTATGCCAAGGGGAAAAACAGAGATAACGGCGTATTTATCGCTTTTGCACCTCGCGAGAACCCGAAACTTGCCGTGGCGGTTATTATTCCAGAAGGCGGCTTTGGCGCTTGGAGTGCCGCGCCGGTTGCCCGTAAGATCTTCGACGCGTACGATCAGGAATATGGGCTGGACGGCGTGCCTAAGAAGGCCTTAAAGCAACAACAATTAGGGCAAGGTACAAACGATAGTGAGAATACTGGAAACACCGAGGATAACGGACAATAAGCCCGTTTAATTCATTAGTGGCTTGGCAATAGAATAAGAAATTTAATTCGAGCAAGAGGAAAATTCCTCTTGCTTTTTTGTATGTTTATCCCTTAGAATTTGCATTAGGGAAACATTTTTAAATATAACTAAAACTTAAGCGTTAGTGAAACAAGTGTTTACTTGTACAACAAATAGGCGCAGGTGCCACAAAACACAAGGAGGAGAGAGCGAAGTGGAAGAGATGAAGGTAAAGAAGGGTCCGCTGCAACGGGCCAAAATGACACTAAGCATTCTGGCTTTTATCGTGATTGCGGCTTGTTCCAAAGTGGAAGGAGAACCTGGTCATCAGCAACGTGTGGAAGGAGAAGGCCCGATTCGTATTGTCACGACGATCGGCATGATTACGGATGTCGTTCAGGAAATCGGTGGTGAAGAGGTGGAAGTGCAAGGATTAATGGGTCCTGGCGTGGATCCCCATCTTTATAAAGCTTCCCAAGGCGATATTCAGAAGCTGGATAAGGCGGATATGATTTTGTACGGGGGACTTCATTTGGAGGGGAAAATGCAAGAGATTTTCGAAAAACTGGAACAACGTAAACCGACTGTAGCCGTTTCGAAAAATATCGATCCCTCGTTGCTGCGTTCAGGTAAGGATGCCGGTGGTTCCCAGTACGATCCCCACATCTGGTTCAACGTGAAGCATTGGGTTTCGGCGGCCGAGACAATCCGGGATACGCTGGTTGAATATGATCCAGTTAATGCTGCGTTATATAAACAAAATGCAGATGCTTACATTGCGGAGCTCCATGATCTTGATGCAGAGGTAAGGGAGCGCATCGCTGAAATTCCGGAAGCCGGGCGCGTACTGGTGACGGCGCATGATGCATTCGGATACTTTGGAGACGCCTATGGCATCGAAGTGATGGGGCTTCAGGGAATCAGTACGGCTTCGGAGTACGGTTCGAAGGATGTGAGCAAGTTGCGCGATTTTCTCGTGGAGAATAAGATCAAGGCCGTATTCGTGGAGTCGAGTATCCCTACGAAATCAATGGAAGCGGTCATTGCCGGAGCGAAAGAAATGGGGCGTGACGTCAAAATCGGCGGCGAATTGTTCTCCGACTCTATGGGAGAGCCGGGGTCGGATGCGGATACTTATATCAAAATGGTCCGTCATAATGTGAACACCATTACCGAAGCGTTGAAATAAATGTCAGGGTGCAGATTAGCCCAGGGAAAAGGAGAATACAGATGACTACCTATCCTCTCGAAGTGAATCGTTTAACGGTGGCTTATCAGAAAAAGCCGGTGCTGAATTCAGTCTCGTTTCAAATCCCGTCCGGAAAATTGATCGGCGTACTAGGGCCGAACGGAGCCGGGAAATCCACGCTGTTAAAGGCCGTGCTCGGTCTTATCCCTAAAGTGGAGGGCGATGTGAGCATATTCGGCCGCCCCTACCGGGAGCAACGTAAAAGTGTAGGTTATGTGCCGCAGCGGGAGTCGGTGGATTGGGATTTTCCGACGAATGCGCTAGATGTGGTGATGATGGGGCGCTACGGTCATCTGGGCTGGTTCCGCCGGCCCGGAGCCAAGGAGCGGGATATTGCGATGGAGTGTCTGGGCAAAGTCGGGATGGCCGATTATGCCGGACGGCAAATCAGTCAATTGTCGGGCGGTCAGCAGCAGCGGGTCTTTTTAGCCAGAGCCTTGGCTCAAAGTGCCAACCTGTACTTCATGGATGAACCGTTCGCCGGCGTGGACGCCACGACGGAAAAGGCGATCATCCAGTTGCTGCACGAACTGAAAGACCAAGGCAAAACGGTCATGGTCGTTCATCACGATCTGTCCACAGTCCAGGAGTACTTCGATCATATCCTTCTGCTGAACGGAGAACTGGTTGCGGCGGGACCGACGAAGGATATATTTACGCCGAATCATCTACAGAAAACCTATGGCGGGCGGATCGCCATGCTTCAAGACTTCGCCGCCGTTCCAGCAGGGCAGGTGTAGGCCTTATGCTATCTACGTTTTTCAATTGGATTACGGATCCTAATATGCAATGGATACTGATGGGCTCGTTGCTGCTCGGTCTGGGGAGCGGAGTGATCGGATCATTTACGTTCCTGCGGAAGCAAAGTCTTCTCGGCGATGCGCTCGCTCATGCTGCGCTACCGGGAATCTGCATCGCTTTTATGCTCAGCGGAGTGAAGTCGATCGGCCTTTTCATGATCGGGGCCATCGTTTCGGGGGTGCTTGCGACGTTCGGCATTCATGCCATCACCCGATATTCCCGCATCAAACAAGACGCGGCGCTCGGGATTGTGCTATCTGTGTTTTTCGGCGTCGGCGTCGTGATGATGACCAAAATTCAGCATAGCGGCAACGGGAACCAAAGCGGACTGGATAAGTACATGTTCGGGCAGGCGGCATCCATGATGTTGTCCGATGTTTACTTGGTCGGCATCGTATCCCTGATTCTGGTCGCGGTATGTACGCTATTATTTAAGGAATTCAAACTGGTTAGCTTTGATCCCGGTTTTGCCAGGGGGATGGGGATTAAAGTCGGTTTGCTGGAGCAACTGCTGCTCCTGATGACGGTCATTGCGGTCGTTGTCGGTATTCAAGCGGTCGGCGTCGTGCTTGTCGCCGCACTGTTGATCACACCCGCGGTAGCTGCACGTTACTGGACCGATGCCTTGGGCGTGATGATCGTTCTGGCTGGCCTGTTCGGCGCCCTATCCGGTGTAACCGGAACTCTGATCAGCGGCACGCTGTCGAATTTGCCGACCGGGCCGGTGACCGTACTGGCGGCTTCCTCCATATTTCTGGTATCCGTTGTTTTTGCGCCGGGCAGGGGAATGGTGTCCAAATTGCTTCGGCGAATGCGGCAACGGAATGAAGTGAAGCGCAGCTATGGGAATGGGCTGGCGGCCGTAGAGGGTGATCGGGCAATGATCTCCAATAGAGCGAATTCGTCGGAAAGGAGCGCGGATTAATGGCGGATTTTTGGATTATTTTAACCGGTACGTTGGTGGCGGCCACTTGCGGAGTGTTGGGCTGTTTTCTGGTTCTCCGGAAAATGGCGATGGTAGGGGATGCAATCAGTCACTCGGTACTGCCGGGGATTGCAATTGCCTTCTTGATCAGCGGCTCTCGTGATTCGATTCTGATGCTGGCAGGGGCAGCCGTATTGGGCTTGATTACGGTATTTCTGATCCAGAGCCTGCAAAACGGCGGCCTACAGTCCGACGCTTCCATCGGGATCGTATTTACGGCTTTGTTTGCAATCGGCGTAATCCTGATCAGCCGGAACGCGGCTCATATCGACCTGGATCTGGATTGCGTTCTCTTTGGAGAAATCGCCTATGTGCAGTGGGATACGCTCATCATAAACGGTTATGATATGGGACCGGCTGCGGTGTGGCTGCTGGGCGGCACGTTGTTGGTCGTGCTAATCGTAATCGGATTGTTCTATAAACAGTTCAAGTTGTGCGCATTCGATCCTGCACTGGCAGCCGCCGTGGGCATTCCCGTGGCCTTGTTCCATTACTTGCTTATGGGATTGGTATCGCTCTCGACGGTAGCTTCCTTTGAAAGTGTCGGCGCCATTCTGGTCGTCGGGATGCTGATCGTTCCGGCATCTACCGCTTATCTGCTGACTGACCGGCTCAGCGTCATGCTGATTTACAGCGTGCTCATTGGTGCCGCCAGCTCCATCGGCGGTTATTATGCGGCAAAATGGCTGGATGCTTCAATCGCCGGCTCTATGATTACCGTCGCCGGACTTCTCTTCGTTTTGGCCTTCGTATTCTCACCGCTGCATGGTCTGGTGGCGCGTTACCATAAACGCCGCAGCCTAAAGGCGGCCTCCGCTTAAAGCGGATGATGTAGATGATGCGGTGAAAGAACCAACTTATATAGTGGAATATCAAGCAGGCTTTCGTCGGATGGACGGGAGCCTTATTTTTTTAGTCGGAACGTACTTGGGGTATGAGAATTCAAATGACGGTTCCGGCGCGAGCGGCTGATCGCCTAACGAACCCTAATGAGCTTATTAGCGGGAAAATGGTCTTTTACCAGATCTAAGGAACTCCATCAGCGTTATTGAGTAAATTTAGGCAGAAGTAGTTCCACCTCGCGCGGATTAAGGTTACTAGAGTTCGTTAGAAACTCAAACTGCTGTATTTTGACTAAAAAAGGTTAGCTTAGTTCGTTAGACACTAAATTGGGACAAGGAATGCGTTAACTGTCTTTGTTGGGTTCAGGCGTTTATGATAAAATGGCGTTATGCTATCGGAGGCCAATGGAATTCGTAAGCAAATTGTAAAATCGGATGAACTGCGAACTGGGCAGAATGGAGGATTTTCTGTTGAAGTATAAATTGCTAGCACTGGATATGGACGGAACGCTGTTGACCGATAATCACCAAATTTCCCCGGAGACGGAGAAGTGGATCCGCAAAGCGGCTGCCGCAGGAGTGCATGTTTGTTTGTCGACCGGTAGGGGCTACAAAGAAGCAGCTCCTTTTGGTGAACAACTGGGACTGGATACTCCCATGATTACGGTCAACGGCAGTGAAATATGGAAGTCGCCACATGAGCTGTATCATCGGGAATTGTTTGATAAGGAGATCATTGCCAAGATGTACGATATCGCACAGGAGCATCATGTCTGGTTCTGGGCCTATGCGGTGGAGGGAAGCTACAATGAGAACAGTTGGGAACCCGGATTGCTTGAACGCAACCAATGGCTAAAATTCGGTTACCATACCGAAGATGACGAGATCCGTCATGCGATCATGATGCAGCTTCAGGATTTCGGCGGATTGGAAATTACAAATTCATCGCCTTTCAACCTCGAGATTAATCCGGCGGGAATCAACAAGGCCAGCGGCATCCGCACCGTGTGCGAATTGCTGGGCCTGGAAATGTCGGAGGCCGTAGCTATCGGCGACAGTTTGAACGATCTTGCTGCCATTCAGGCGGCTGGTCTTGGCGTGGCGATGGGAAATGCGCAGATCGCGGTCCAGGAAAATGCGGATGTGGTGACCGCCTCCAACAATGATGACGGTATTGCACGGATCATCCGCGATTATATTTTGACGGAGGAGTGAGGTTTAGGTGATAGCTGTGCTCGGCTGGATTTTGGTCATCGCTTTGTTTGTGATCGGGATGGCAGGGGCGGTATACCCCGTTTTGCCGGGGGTTCTTGCGGTATACTTTGCCTTTTTCGTGTATGGCTGGTTTTTCTCGTTTGAGCCGTTTGGCTGGTTTTTCTGGATCATCCAGACGCTGATCGTCGTGGTCCTCCTGGTGGCGGATTACGCCGTGGGCGCTTGGGGCGTCAAAAAATTCGGCGGCAGCAAGCTGTCCGTCTGGCTCAGCACGATCGGTATCATTGTCGGCCCGTTTGTGATCCCTGCGTTCGGCCTGATTATCGGTCCCTTGCTCGGCGCCATGATCGGCGAATTAATTAAAGGGGAGACGCTCGCAAAAGCCTTTAAAGTCGGGGTCGGCTCCGTCGTCGGTCTGTTCAGTAGCATTGTCGTAAAAATCTTACTCCAACTCGCCATGATCATTGTTTTCTTCATTTGGATCATCGTCTAGAAAGAAGGAATTTTCTTTGTCCAAGAAAGAATCGTTTATCAAAGGAACGCTGATCCTTGCGGGGGCAGCGCTCCTTGTCCGTTTGTTGGGCTTATTCCAACGGGTGCCTCTGGAGCACGTATTCGGAGATACTGGGAATGCCTCGTACGGGCTTGCCAATAACGTTTATCTGATGCTGCTGACGATTGCGTCGGCGGGCATTCCAAGCACGCTCAGTAAAATGGTGTCCGAAAAATACGCTTTAAACAAGCCTGAGGAAGCCAAGAGGATTTACCAGGCCGCGCTGATGTTCGGCGCCGTGTCCGGGCTTCTGATCACAGTATTCTTATACCTGATCGCCCCTTATTACGCTACGCACATCGCAAAGGTGCCTGAAGCATCCGTGGCGATCCGGGCGATAGCGCCTGCTCTGTTGTTATTCCCGACCATTGCGATGATGCGGGGATATTTCCAGGGACGCGGCAACATGTCGGCCTCGGGCATTTCTCAGATTATGGAACAAATTCTCCGGGTGATCACGGCTATTGGACTAGCCTTCGTTATGTATGGCATGGGCTATTCCGATAAGTGGCTGGCTGCCGGGGCTTCGTTCGGCAGTGTGTTCGGCAGCATCGGGGCGTTTGGCGTTATGCTGTACTATGGCATGAAAATGCGTAAAGAGGACGATGGGAAGCTGTCCCTGGAGCCGGGAATTGGAACCGGAATGGGGACCGGAACGGGTGGAGCCCAACTTCCGTTCAAGCGGATTTACCTTGATATATTCAAACTGTCGATCCCGATCGTACTGACGTCTCTGACGGTATCCGCGGTGAACTTCATTGACGGTTCCATCGTCAAGACGCTGCTGATCGACCACATTGGCGAAGGTGCGGCCGAGCAAGCTTTGGCGTTTCTGACTTCCAGAGCGCAAATGGTGGCCGGGATCCCGCCGATTCTGGCGATCGCCCTCAGTACCTCTTTGATTCCCGTGATTTCGGCGGCCTTTGTTAAGAAGGATGAGGTGCATCTGAAGAATCAGGTTACGTTAGCCATGCGGATTTCTATTCTCTCTGGTTTGCCCATGGTAATCGCTCTTGGAACGGCTGCTTATTCGGTCAACGGTCTTTTGTTCAAATCGCTTGACGGATATGGGATCGTCGGATTTTTGACGTTCATGACGATCTTTCAGATTACGATGATGACTAGTAACTCGATCCTGCTTGGCGTGGGCAAGCCTTATTTGTCCATGGTCAACGTGATGGTCGGGATTGTGGTGAAGCTGGTGGCCAGCTTTGTGCTTGCCCCGGTTTGGGGCATTTACGGAATCATTACCGCTACCGGACTATGTTTCCTGGTTATTACGGTTTTAAACTTGTTGGCGATGAAAAAAATCGTACCGTTCTCCCTCATGGGAAACCGTTGGACCGGGTTCCTAGTGACGGTGATCGTGCTTACAGGTGCAGGGTACGGACTGAATCAGGCCGGAATTCAGATGGTTTCGATCATGCCGGCACGGATTGCCTTCTTCCTGACCTGTTGCATCGTGGGCTTAGCCGTTGTGGCGCTTTATCCGGTGATGCTCGTACTGTTGCGCGTCGTGCGCAAAGACGAGCTGTCCGGTTATCCGGCGCCCCTGCGTAAATTGCTGTCCCCGCTGATGCGGCTGCAGCGCTCCCGACAATCGGGCGGGGCGCAATAGGCACCGCTAAGGGAGCGGGCTGGGACAGGGGCGGATTAAGGCATGGCGACGGTTAAGGCTGCCCGCCGTCCTTATCGCCCGCGACATCGTGCGCGAGGGCGGCTTTGATAATGCCGCCGCGGTGTTCGCGACTGATGTCGCACAAATACGGCGGCTGGGGCGCGCTGATGCCGTCCAGCGCGCTGTGGTCTTTGAGCCAATCCTCCCGGGTGATTGGCTCATAGGGGGTGTCGCCCCAAGCGTCCAGCAGCTTGGGGCTGAAGAGACGCATGCCCGGCGGCAGCGTCTCGCCTTCCAGAAGCACTGACCCCTGCACCGCAGAGGTCAGTGCTTCTTTGCTATTGGCCGTGAACAGTTCCGGCCAATAATCGCTGCGCGAGCCGCTGTGCGGCACGCTGGCGGCGAAGCGCTCCGCGCCGCTGCGCACGGCGCGCAGGCCCATGAGCATCGCGTACAGGCTCTTGCCGAGCGCGATGCGGTCCTGGAGGCTGCCGAAGTCGGAGACGACGCGCCCCGCGAGGCGGCGAACGCCGTCCGGACCATCGGACCCCGCCTCCAGCAGCGGAAACACCACCTGATTCAGTCCGGCCAGACTGTTCAGGTGGAAGGGCAGCTTATCCGTAATATGCTTCTGGTAATAAGGATGGCGGATGACCCGCTTTTCGATATAATTCTGCTCGTTGATAATCAGCCCAACCGTCAGCAGCGCGCTTCCCCGGTCGATCCAGAAGCGTTCCCAGAACGGGCGCATAAACCCGGATACGTGAAAATAAGGGAGCAGATGAAAACGGCTGGAACCGAGTTCCCGGCTCTTGATATACAGAAGGAGCTGGGGATAAGCATCCTGGAAAATCAGCGCATTGCTGCGCTCCAAAAAGCGGTAGTGCGACTTTTTCTCGCTTTCGTCCAGGAGATCGGCTAATCTTCCGCGCAGGTCCGTCATATTCCAGCCGGCATTTCTGGACACCATATGGGCGAGAAAGGCCCAATGCAGTTCCGGATAAGCTTGGTAACATGCAAGATAAGCCTCCGTACGGGTTATATTGCTGCTACCTGCCCGTCCGGTTGCCAAAGCGATTTCTTCAGCCAGCGCACGGTCTGCTTCGCTCCAGGTCTCTTCCTGAGCAGCTCTTGCCGCCGGCCCCCGGCGGAGTATATCTTCAAGTTCTGTGGCTACCGTCCGGGCAGCGGCCTCATCCCAACCGAGGGAAAGGCGCTCTTCGCGCAGTCGGTTGGAATCGGCGATTCCTGCGGCCTTGCCTTTCACGGCCTCCCCGATTACGGAAGGCAGCCGTCTCAAGAAATCCTTGAGGCCCGGGGCCGAGGCCGGACCGACTGGATTACGTGGGCTTTGCTTCATTGGGTTCCTCACTTTCTTGAACAGACTTCTGCTCAAGCTTCTCGTCACGATTTTTACTATCAGTATGGCCAAAAATTTGACTTCCACTCCGGGTTTTGGTTGACTTAATACAGGAGTTCATAAATGCAGGCAGAAAGGAATGATGACAATGAAACAGGTGCAAAGCGCAGCCGAATTTAACGTAAGCATTCAATCCAGCAATCTCGTGGTAGCGGTATTTAAGGCGGACTGGTGCGGGGATTGCAAATTTATTGATCCATTCATGCCTGAAGTCGAAGAGAAATACGGAGACCGTCTCACCTTGATTGAGGTCGATGTAGATAAGGTCGGCGATGTAAGCCAGGAACAGAATATTCTGGGAATACCGAGCTTTGTCGCTTATGCGGATGGGCGTGAGCTGGTGCGTTACGTAAACAAGCTTCGCAAATCGCGCGAGGAAATCGAGGATTTCCTGAACAAAGCGCTTGATGTTTACCATACTTTGCATGATACGGCCGAAAGAAAAGAATAAAAGTCCTGGCTATTCAAAGGACAAAAATCACATCGCCCCTGGCTTGTACAGGCGGCGATGTTTGTATTTGTGAACATTTTGTCACAGTTTCTCTAGGATTAGCCCTGTTCTATCAGTTATAATGAAGATGATTTACAGGAAATAGGGAATGAACAGTATCTCTTTACTCTGATATAGCGGGTGAGCATGTTGAATACGAAGCAATTGAAATGGCTTAGCTATCTTTCTTGCTTAGTCATGTTTTTGGCTACTCTAGGCGGAAGCGTTGTCACAAAGACCGAATCCGGCCTGGGCTGCGGGAATGATTGGCCTTTGTGCCACGGTAAGTTTGTGCCTGCCCATACAATCGCCTCCATGATCGAATACTCCCATCGCGCGATTAGCGGAGCGGCGGGTTTGTTGTCTTTGGGCGCCTTCGTTGCATTTTGGCTGTACCGGAAAAAACGGCGGGATCTGCAGATCTATTCACTTCTTGCACTTATTTTTGTCATGGTTCAGGCATTTATGGGCGCGATGGCGGTCATTTTTCCTACGTCTTCGGCCGTCATGGCACTACACTTCGGCTTTTCTCTGATTGCATTCGCCAGTTCGGTGATGCTTGTCCTCGGTATTCGGGAAGATGAAGCCAGGGAGAGAGGGAAGCAGCCAGCAGCTCCAAAGCTCCGTGTTTCCCGCGGTTTCCGTAATTTAACCTGGTTCGCCACAGCCTACACGTATATCGTGGTATACATTGGCGCTTATGTGAGTCATACCGATTCCGCCGGCGGTTGTACAGGCTGGCCGCTCTGTAACGGTGAGCTCCTTCCGGAACTTTCGGGCGGTGTCGGAATCGCATTCATCCACCGGGTCGCCGCAGCGTTGCTGCTTATCATCGTGGCCACGGTTGGTCATTTTGCCTATCGCAACCATCCGGGCAACCGGGAAATTCGTTCACTTGGCGTAGCGGCCACGGTATTGATCTTGGTTCAGGTATTCACCGGAGCGGGAATTGTGTTCACACTGAATAACTATGAGGTGTATCTGTTTACTTCGCTTGCGCATATCATTGTTTTGGCTGCCTTATTCGGGGTACTTTGTTATATGAGCGTTAGAGCTTGGCAATTAAGCAGAAACAACGACGATATTATCACATAATCCTGTGCGGTGTGCGGGAATGAGCGTGTAGTAATTCGGGAAATGTTATAGGATAGGCCACAGGGAGTACAGTGCACGGATTCGATGACGGAAGCGAGGTAACATTGATGCTGCGAAGCTTACTTGGCGAACCGCCGAGACAAAATGAGGGTCTGTTGAAAGATGCTATCCAGGCCATGGTACAAATGACGAAGCTGCTGCAAAAAGAGACGGAGCTACACCAGGATCCGACTCATGATTTCCGGAAGCTCGAAATTTGGACGCTCGGTCTGATATCTTCTCTGGATGAACTGGAGCAATGCCTGCATGCGGCTTCCTTTTTTCGCAAAAAGGTGATCCACGATGCTGTGGAGGATATGGATCCGGCCGAGCGAGGTGATTACGCGAGGTATGTGTTCTTTTATAAGGATGGGTTCATCCGTGTGTTTGCCACGCTGGACAAGCTGGGCACGGTGCTGAACGAGCTGTTCGAGCTCAAGACATCCAAAGTTAAAGAGCATTTTTCTTATTTCACGGTGCTTCGGCAGTTCCGGTATATGAAGGTACATATGGAGCTGGGAGACCGGTTGGTTGCCATCAAAGAAAAGTACAAAGGACCGCTCGACGTGTTGAGACGGCGCCGGAATACGGAAATCCATTATATGAATTCAGAAATGAAGGACGATCTTTGGCAACGACATCAGACTTTGCAGGGGAAAATCGAACTCGAGGATCTGGATCAGCATTTACGCGATTTGGAGCAGGGTTACCTTATGGTATGCGAAACGTTGGAGGCGTCATTCTCTTACAGTAATCAACGCTGGAAAAAGGTCTCGGGCAAATAGAATGTTTTTCCGATCGGGGTACGCATATTTTTCCTTTGACAAAAGTCAGTAAACCTCCTATACTCAAAAATAAGTTTCAGAAACAATTTCATAATTTTCTTATCAAGAGAGGCGGAGGGAAAGGCCCGATGAAGCCCAGCAACCGATTTGACCAGGTAAGGAGCCCCGAGGTTCCATCCATGCCGAAGTCGAATGTCATGGTGCTAATTCCTTCAAGACCGCGATTGCGCTGCATCGCAGGTTTTGACAGATGAGAAGGCATTGTCTTTACGTAAAGAGAGCCCTTTGAATCTGTGGGGCTCTTTTCTTATTTTTCGGCTATCATTCATCTTATCTGCATACAGGAGGCTAATCAGTTTGATTGAACTCAAACAGCTCACCAAAATATATGGAAGCAAAAAAAAGACGACTACCGCGTTATCCGGACTTAATCTCAAGGTGAACAAAGGGGAAATCTTCGGGGTCATCGGACATTCCGGCGCGGGCAAGAGCACGCTCATCCGCTGCATCAACTTGCTGGAACGCCCCTCCGAAGGAGAGGTTTGGGTCGGCGGCACGGATTTGACCAAGCTCGGCAAACGGGAGCTGCAGCAGCATCGCCGGAAGATCGGGATGATATTTCAGCATTTCAACTTGCTGTCCTCAGCCACGGTGTATGACAATGTCGCCTTCCCGCTGACCTTGACGGGGACCCCGAAAGCTCAGATCCAAGCCAAGGTGAATGAGCTACTGGCCCTGGTCGGACTGGAGGAGCATCGCGGTAAGTATCCTGCCCAGCTATCCGGTGGACAGAAGCAGCGGGTAGGCATCGCACGGGCCTTGGCCAGCGATCCTGACGTGCTGCTATGTGACGAAGCCACTTCAGCTCTGGATCCGCAGACAACAGACTCCATTCTAAAGCTGCTGCTCGACATCAATCGGAAATTCAATCTTACAATTCTGCTCATTACGCACGAAATGCATGTCATCCAGAGCATTTGCGACCGGGTCGCAGTTATCCATGAAGGAGGCATCGTGGAGGAAGGACCGGTAACCGAGGTATTCCTCAAACCTCGACATTTCGTAACTCGCGAATTCATCAATCGTGACGCGGTGGGTGCGGCCGGAGAAGAAGGCTTGAAATTGGCGGCATCGGTACCTCATCCGGAATGGTCGAAGCTGGTAAAGATCACGTTTCTCGGTGCCAAGACGTATGAGTCCGTGTTATCCCAGGTA
>DJTQ01000106.1 GCA_002439285.1 Paenibacillaceae bacterium UBA6304 | reverse complement strand
CCCAGGGAGAGCGCCTCCTGAGCATACGGAAAATAATCATAGGCGGTGACGATCACGAACTTGATGTCCGGAAGCCGCCGCTTGATTTCCCGCAGTGCTTCCAGACCGTCGATGCCGGGCATATTTATGTCCAGCAGAGCGATATGCGGCCGATGCTCTTCCGCGCATTCGATCGCCATTCTGCCGTTAGCGGCATGAATGAACCGGAAAGTTCCCGGCATCGCGCGCTGCACGATCCATTCCAGTCCCTCCCGTTCCAGCGGTTCATCATCCGCGATCAGAAGTCGGTACATGGGAAGTCCCTCCTTTCATAGATGCAGGAATTCGTATATGAAATATTGTGCCCTTCCCTGGTTCACTGTATATCTCGACAAGATCTTCCCTGCCGTAGAATAACTGCAAACGCCTGAACACGTTTCGCGTTCCAAGCCCTGTCGACCGCTTGCCTTCTGTCGGAGTTTCAAGCCGGAGCAAAGCCTCGCGCGTCGCATTCGGCATACCGGCCCCATTATCCTTGAGCTCGATATGGATTTCACTCTCTTCTTTTCTTATTCTCAGTGAGATGCACGCCCCGCTCTCCATACCCGAGACGCCGTGCAAAAAGGCGTTCTCCACGAGCGGCTGAAGGGTTAGCGCCGGAATAGGGGCTGTAAGCGCAGCTTCATCGACAGTAAACTCAAACGCAATCCGATCCCGGAAGCGGGCCTGCTGGATCGTAACATACTCCTTGATGTGAGCAACCTCTTCACGGAGTGTTACCGGCTTGTCCAACTGCTGCAAATTGTACCGAAGCAGATTCGACATCGAGACGATCAAATCGCTGGTCTTCTCCGCGCCTTCCAGGAGTGCCAGCTTAGACAGCACATTTAGCGTATTAAATAAAAAATGGGGTTGAATCTGGCTCTGTAAGGATTGCAGTTCCAGCTCCTTCACCACCCGCTTCATTTCAAGACTTTGCTTGTCCTTTTCAATCAGCACGCTTAAGTCGGATGCCATTTGTCGCATGGCGTGGGACAGAATGCCGAATTCGTCCTTCTTACTCTGCGGTTCGAACAACCGTTTGGGCACCGGGTCGGACTCCGGCTTCGTATCTTCCGGATCTTCCATGTCCAGTTTTCCTTTGGCGAATTTCTGCGCCATCGCTACGAGCCCTCCAACCGGGCCGGTAACGCTGCGCGAAATCCAGAACGCGAGCAGAATGCCCATGAACGCATTCATGCCGAACAGGGCCAGCCCCAAGGAGTTCATCCGCCGGTTCTCATTCCGGATCTCATCGATAATTGGCCCATAGTAGGCAAGCTCGGCATCGACCAGCTGTTGTTCCTCCTCGCGGATATAGCCGACCGTAGTTTCGGCCTCTACATAATGCGCGAACGCGGCCTGCATATCCCCGGATTCGGCGGCGGATACGACAGACTGCTTCTGTTCCAACAAGGCAGCCAACAAATTACTGTAATCCGCCTTGGTAAAAGCTTGGCCGGGATCCCTGCGGCCGGGTAACTCCGATATTTTAACGCCGAGCGATGTCAGTTGCTGTTCCGCCGAGTTCAATTTAGCGGTAGTGCCGTCTCCCGGATCCAGCAAAAATGCATAGAGCGTCTTTAAATTGGAGTCCGCGGATTCGCTGGTCTGCTCGAGAAGCAATACACGCCCCATCATTTCGTCATAGCTCCGCTGCACAATCTTCCCGCTCTGAAAGACAAAATAAGCCACAGAATTGGCGAGTATGACTAGAAGGGGAATAAAGATAAACAGCTTGGTCCGGATCGTCATCGGAGGTCACTCCCAGCCGGGTTTTCTTTTGCAACCGTTCCGTTTCTCAATTCAGTTGTCTCGGTAAACGTCGCATCCGCGGTGGGCAATCCCTCGAAATAATCTCCCAAAAGTCCGATCGCTTTCTTGCCCATCTCTACAGGCTGCTGAACCACCACGGCGCTAATATCACCATTTTGAAAAGCCTCCAGCGTCTCGGACGGATCATCGAAGGCGAAAATCCGGAGTTCACCCTTTCCGATCCGTTCAGATGCTTCCACTATACCTGGGCCGTCCATAGAACTGAACCCGACCATGTAACGGATCTCCGGGTGATTCAAGAGCATGGCCTCCGCCGTCTGTGCCGCCTGAAGCCGGGAAATTTCCGAGGAAGCCACCTCTATAATTTTGAACCCGGAATAACGACTGATCGCGGAGCGAAATCCGGCCAGTCGCAGCTTCTGGTTCTCGGCCTGCGCGTTGCCGATCAATACCCCAATGCTGCCTTGCTGACCGGAAGCTTCCATCACCAAACGACCCATTTGTTTGCCGGCTGCTTCATTATCCGTACCGACATAGGCCAGCCGCTCAGCCCCCGGCTCATCGGTATCAACCGTAATGACGGGGATTCCTTGGCCCGCTGCTCTATCGATTAATTCTCCGTACCGAGGGTCATTTAAACCTTGAACAAGAATACCGTCCGGTTTAACCAGAATCGCCTTATCCAGCAACTTGATCTGCTCTTCCGGATTGATCCGGTCCGGTCCCATATACGCTAGCTCCATACCGTTTTGTTCCGCCGCTTCCCGGGCTCCCCGCTCAATCGCACGCCAGAAATAATTGTCCCGCTCCTGAGCTATCAGCACTACTCTTCTTGATTCTGGAGCGTTGGGGCTCGACGGATTCACCCGCAGCGGTTCCACAAGACGGTGCAGATTCATCAGTGAAATTATGAACTGTCCTGTAAGCCAAGCGAAAAGTATAAATATGAATACTATAGTGAAAGTCCATTTTCGGTTAAACATATCTGACTCCCCTGATGAACGATTTAAGGTGTTTTACTTATTATGCTTGCGAGAGATTACCGCTAATCATATCAGATCTTCGTCTGATATACGAAGTGTGGATAAGGCACAAAGGTGAGGTGAACTTCTAAAAAATTGCTAATACAATTTCCCGGAAACTGCCGAAAGTAAACCGGCTGCTCATCAAATCCAGTTTGATCAAAGAATAACGAAAAGAAACATAAATAGAGCAAACAAGAGCCCGGATGTGAGGCGTTCCCTCTGCATCCGGGCTCTTGTTCCTTTATTTAATAGGAAAAGTCTCAACTACGGTATTTTCATCGTTCAGAATTTCAATTTTATCAGCACGAATGCGTTGATTATCCATCCACCCATCTACTGAATATTCAAAGCTATCATCAGGCTCCCCTTGATACAAGGTCGTTTCTTCTCCCGTTTTCAAATTCAAAACAACCATATCTAAACAATTACCTATATCAAATCCCTCTTTATATTTGTTTTCTTTATCACTTATTTTCATGCCTGCAATCATTGAGCTTTCAGGCGAGAAATATAACTTTCCGACGTAAGATAATTCATAGTTACTCATCTCATTCTCTGACCATGTTATGATCGTTCCATTTCGTAGAGGCGACGTTCCCTGGTCAATCAAAAGGCTATTACTGTCCGACGACCATACGAAGTTACTAACAACATCTCCAATTGAAACAGATTGTTCATCAAGGTTAGACCCTTGCCATAAACGGATAACTCCATCAAAATCCTCGTATACAATTTTCTCTTCGTTAGGCGATACTGCATAAGCATATCCAGAAACCTCAAGGAATTGAATTTTCTCTTCAAAATCAATACGATACATCTCTTCCAAGGTCATAATGCTTTCGCGTGTGAATCGATCATTGATTAATGCTTCTCCACTTTCTGTTTTATAAGTTGCTTCATATACTTCAAATGTATCCGTTTCTACAAATACATCATACTCAATTTCTCTTGGCGATCCATCATATTCATATAGCGTATAAGGGACACTGAATAACATATAAAGAATGCCATCCTTCGTATAATCTCCATTCGCCAAATGCTGTGGTTCTCCCACATGGTACTTGGCCTCAGAAATGCTTACGAACTTTTCTTGGATCGCATGATTAACTTCTACAAGTATGTCTTCTTCTTTAATTAGCTTAGAAACAGCATCATCTTTTGGGGTTTCAATGACGCTCTGTTTATTTTCTGTCCTATGTACTATTTCTTCGTTTGATGTTGTTGGGATTCTCTCCTGGCTTTTAATCTCGGAATTACTCTTGCAACCAGAAAGAACGAAGAAGACTGAGAACATTGTGATTAGAATGCATTGTATAACCTTCTTCTGTTTCATACTGCTAATATTCTGTTTATTCATATATCCCCCTCTTCTCTCTACATCCAGTATATCCCTGGGGATACATTAGGTAAATATCCGGAAAAGGGAACCTATCGCCTTCCAAAACAAAAACACGGCGACTTGTCCCCGGTGGAGTACCGAGGTCAAGCCGCCGTTTGAACTAAACATTGTCGGAGATGGATTTCCCTATCCTCTACTCATCCCTTGGGTTACTGGGTCACCCCATGGATATACGTTAGCGGCGGGGTATCCAGTGCGCCTTGTCCCGGATTATAGGTAAAGAAATACTCAACGGTATCCCCGGCTTGCAGGTTATTTACGGGATAGGTATAATTCCCGTTCCCCGCCGGAGTCATGGCTACGTTCATCTGGACGCCGTTGTTTATCTTATAGTGCAAATCCGCAAAGGTCGCACCATTTACATAAAACAGCAAGTTATTGCCGGTTTTCTTCAGTCCGCGCACCTCATCGCCGATGATAACCTCGGTTGGCGCCTTCGGCACAACGGTAATCGTACTCGAAGCCGTTTTATTGCCGTCAACGGTCGTAACTGTCACGGTTGCCGTGCCCGGAGCCAGCCCCGTCACCGCCCCTTGCTGATTCACGGAAGCGACACCGGCATTGGAAACGGTCCAAGTGACCTGCTTGTTCGTCGCATTGGCCGGAGCTACAGTAGCATTTAACTGTACCTGCTGATCCACTTCAATCTGTGCAGATGTTTGATCTACAGTTACACCGGTAACCGACACATCCCCCGGGTTCTCGCCGCCCGGACCTCCCGAGCCGCCTGAATTGTATACACGCACATAATCGACTTGCATGGTTGCCGGGATATCCGAAGGGTCCGGAGCCAAGCCGCCGTCAAAATGCCCGCCGATCGCCAGGTTCATAATGATGTAGAAAGGCTGGTCAAAAGGAGCGTTCGGATTGTTCGGGGCCGCAACGGAATACCATTGTTCTCTGGTGACCTTAAAGAAGAACTTGCCGTCCACATACCATTTGAAGTTGTCCTCTTCCCAGATCATGGTGTAAACGTGATAATCATTGGCAAAGGTCTGTCCTTGCGGGAAGTGATATTCGCCCGCGATATATTTGTTCACCGGCCATTGGCCGCCAAAATGCACCGCACCGCTGGTCGTGCCGGGCAAGCGTCCTCTCGCTTCCATCACATCGATCTCGCCGGAGGCCGCCCATGCGCCATATACGGCATCTTCGGGGAGCATCCAGAGCGCCGGCCAGATTCCGTTGCCTGTAGGCAGTTTGGCTCTAAAGTCCACTCTCCCGTATTGGAAGGAGAAATGATCCTTGGTGTTAATCTTGCCCGAGGAGTACTGCGCAACCCGGTTCGGATCCTGCGGGAACGTTTTTGGATCGTTTAAGGCTCTGATATTTAGTACACCGTTCTGCAAAAATACATTTTGTGCACTGTTCGTATAGTGCTCCAGCTCCTGATTGCCCCAGCCCCAACTGTTGGGGTCGTTGCCGATATAATAACCCAGTTCATAATTCCATTTGCTTGCATCGAGCTGGCTTCCGCTAAATTCATCCTGCCAGACGAGCGTCGCGCCTTCAATGGCCGGGTTGCTCGGGGTACCGATCGAAATATCCTCTTGATCAGTCTCATCCGGACGAGGGGCATTCGGATTGCCTATGAAATTATAGTAGACGAAATTACTGCCCACATTTCCGCCAGTCTGCCCATTCAATGGATAGCCGATGCGGATCTGCATATCTACCTGGATCGGCTGGAACCACAATCCGTAGATATAGTCGGCCCAATATCCCCATTGGTTGGCCGCCGACATATTGTTGTAGCCATTCCCGGAGTAAATGAAATTGCTCTGGCCGGAGTTGTTCATATCAACCCATTGGCCGTTAATATTAATTTGATATACAAACTTCCCTAGCTCGGAGCCTACAGGTGCCCCTCCATCGATCTTAGGCAACGGCACTCCTATGGAACCGCTCTCATTAGCTGTAAAAGTCGTACCTTCATAAGGCGTAAGGGTATATGAATTTCTTACCGGCTCATTAAAAGTGATCGTATATATTACATTGGCTGAAGAAGTCTTCGATTGCAATTTTACATTGATAGACTCCGTTACCGTAAACCAATAGCCTCCGCCGCCGTCGGTGAATTGACCGAAATTGCTGTCATAGATCCAGCCGCTGGCCGCATTATTGTCGATGTCAATCCATGTGCTGCTGTTTACCGGTTTTACGAACACCTTCAAGTCGTCCGCAACGGCGGCATAGGTAATTGCCGGATCATTGTTAAAGATAGGGTACGTAAAGCCAGCTCCGCCTGTAAAGCCCGCGGTAATCTGCGGTCCTTGTGTTGGCGTCATCGCCGTGATCGTGGTTTTATTCAGGTTTTGAAATTGAAGTGTGTAATTCAGTGTAACCGCATTCGCCTTGGAATACAGTTGAATCTCTGTCGTTGCGGAAAGGATAAACCAATAGCCGTTTACACCGCCGTCGTTCCAGTGCCCCCAGTTTTGGTTATAGACATAGCCGCCGGCACTATCGATATCGACCCAGTTGCCATTCACCTTAACCTTGACGCCCAAATCCCCCGAGACATCTGCCCAGGTAGCGGAACCGCCGTTGAAGATCGGCATGACAAACCCGTAACTGGCTTGTCCAACCCCTGACTTGGAGATGACGGGTCCATCCGCTGTGGAAAAGTAAGACATAGAAGTAATTGTCGTTGCTGCCAGAGTTGCTTCCCCATCTGCCTGTACCTTCGCTGCGGGCATAAGTCCTACGCTAACCAACAAAACCGCCGCCAAGACCAAACTCCATACGCTTTGCCTAAATCGTTTCATAATTACCCTCCCTCAATAAATTAGTGAGTAGAAGCAAAATAAACGACCGACGACATTCTGACGAAGACAGGGATGATAGACACTTCTATTCTATCGAACAAAAGAAAGAGGTGAAAAGGTGCAATAATTTTTGTTTCATCCCATTTTTTTGTATTTTTATGGAATTTAGGCAATCTAGACAGAACCTGCGAGAATACAACTCGCCAAATGGCCTGCATCCTGCTGATCACCTTGCT
>DJTQ01000265.1 GCA_002439285.1 Paenibacillaceae bacterium UBA6304 | reverse complement strand
GTCAATATATATAACACAAAATTAAAATAAAACTTAAACTATGTTATTTTATATAACACGTATGGTTATATAGACCAAGATTAGTACGATTTTATTTAAATTGTTATGTTAATTTGATATTTTTGTGGAAATTATATTGCTTTTTCAGAAAAATCGCGGGAAAATAAAGTTAAATTTTCCTTCCGCTTAATCTCATGTTAGGTTTTTTGCGATTATTAGCAATTCGGAAAAGAGAAGTCCTTCACGGAATGGATTGAAATGGAGAGGAGGCATACTCCGGATGCGTTTTCTGCTGGTCATTCGCGAACAGATCTCCCCTAGCGGAGAGAGGATTCTTCCTCCAGATGCCTCCGCTCCCCTCGGCGAGCCTGAATGCATACTGAAATCTAACGGATATCAGGTGTTCGCCTCCGGTGTGGCAGAAGAAATTTGCCAAAGGGTCAAGACGGCAGACGCTGTCGTCCTTCATCTGCCTATTTCCGGGATCTCGGTCTGGGGAAACTTGGTGTCCAAGTCGAAGGCTGTTCCTTTAATGTGGTGGTGCAGTGCAGCGACAGCTGCATCCTCCTTGGAATCGTGTGAAGATGACATCCCGGTTGACGGGATCCTGACTCCGTCCATGTCCGCGCAAGAGCTTCATTGGGCGCTTCATCTCGGGGCCAAACATTTCTTTGAACGGCAGCAATGGATGGATGAACGTGCTCAGCTCGTTTCCCGGCTGGAAGAACGGAAGTGGATCGACCTCGCCAAAGGGATTCTATGCGAGATTAACCGGATTTCGGAGGCGGAAGCCTACGAGGTGTTGCGTAAACGGGCGATGAATGAGCGTAAGCGAATTGTCGACATCGCAACCTTGATCGTTAAAGCGCATCAACAATTAAGAACTTAGCCTATAAGCAGCATCGACGAGGAGGAGCTCTTCATGAACATGACAGAGGTTTTAAAAGAAGTGGGCCGGGGCAAGCGCGGCGCCCGCGACTTGAGCTACGGAGAAGCTCTGGCCGCAGCGGAAATGATCTTTGACCAGTCTGCGACTCCGGCGCAAATCGGTGCTTTTTTTCTGGCGGAACGCATCAAAATGGAGAGCGTCGAAGAACTGTATGCCTTCGCGAATGTCTGCCGCAGCCATGCCTTCCGCTTCCCGCGTCCGGGCTCGCTCGACTGTGCCGGCCCCTATGACGGCAGAAGATCTTCCTTTATGGCCGGCTTTGCAGCAGCCTTTGTGCTGGCTTCCGCCGGATTGCCGGTGACGCTGCACGGTACAGATAAGCTCCCGCCCAAATGGGGCATCACTTTGCCCGATGTGCTACGGGAAATGGGTGTGAATGAAGGGAGACCCGGCCGGGACCAGGCGGTTCAAGCCGCCCAGCGGACCGGGGTGCTGTTCGTACCGGCAGATTCCTGGTGCCCGCCTCTCGGACGGTTACGGCAGATCCGGTTAGAGCTCGGTCTGCGGACGATCCTTAATACCGTAGAAAAGCTGGTCGATTACAGCCACTCGCCTTACCTGGTCTACGGGGTTTTTCATAATACGATGTTCGACCGGACGGCCCAGCTGCTCCAGCGGCTAAATTATCGCAAGGCCTTGATCGTGCAGGGCGTGGAAGGTTCGGAGGATGTTTATATCGACCGTCCTACACGAACTTATCTTGTTGAGAACGGCGATGCCAAGCTTCATATGATCGATCCGGAAACGTACGGGCTGGAGTCTTCTCTGCCGGACATCACATGGACCGCTGCTGAACAGTTGCGCGTCACGGAAACGGTGCTAACCGGGGAAGCTCACATGGCATTTATCAATCAAACGATTCTAAACGCTGGGCTTCGTCTTCATTTAGCGGGGCTTACCGATTCTGTAGAAGAAGGCGTTTATACGAGCAAATCCCTGATCGAAGACGGATCGCCATGGCAATTGTTCTGCCGGTGGAGGGAAGCCCTGTCGGGGACGGGGACTCCATTGGCGCCGCATTCCGGCTAACCTGCAAATGCCGGCCTGAGATGTTATTCTTGTCTGGCTCTTTCTCTTTGCTGGCATAGTGCCGCCTGCTTTAGCAGGTTGTGGGCAAGGCAAAGCCACCCAACCTCCAAGCTCATTTTCCAGTAACTCTTAACTTCATGCATTCACAGCCCAGATCGATAGGAATGAATGTTGGGGGCAACTTAGCTGTATTACCTACAGTTAATTACTGTGAAACCAGTCGTTCTGGATACTTAGCTGTAATTTATACAGTTAATTCTTATCCTTTCTGCTCTTTTCGCTGCAAGTGTTTAAAATAACTGTAGGTTTTCCAGTTAGTTTGTCCGGACCTAGCCTACCGCGCGAAATAACTGTAGGTTTTCCAGTTAATTTTCATATAGCGGCCTGGTGAGCCCGGGAGGAGAGCGACATGGCGAAAGTGGAGTGAGCTTGGTCAGGAAAAAGGGGTGTCCTTCAGCCAACTACGATGACTCTTGGGACACCCCGCTTCTTGCTTCTACAAATGGTTACGGCATCCAAATGCGGAAATTTCCGCTTACTGCGAGTAAGGCAAACAAATATAAGCAGTTGTCGTAATATCTGCGCACCCCTGTCCGCAGCGGTGTATTCCAGAGCAGCTCCACGCTCGCCCGGGCATTCGGCCCTTCCGCAGCCAGCGAAGCCATTGCATTCGTTGCCAGCAGCCCGACGGGATGCAGCGATTTCTCCTCGAATGGCTCTCCGGCGATCGTGTATCTGCGGTAATCGTCCGGTTGTTTATCGGCAAAAAACGCCTGGATTCTGTCCGCCGCTTCGCGTTCCCAGCGATCGGCCCCAAACCATTCCCAGTCCAGCCCTAGGTTAGCCGCCACTCTATAGGAGTCGCTGAAGAAGTATCCGAACCCCCGCTCATGATTGGGCGTCCCGTCATAATAAGCATATTCCGGTGACAGACCGGTAACGGGATGGCAGGCGATTTTTAAATATTCACGGCTGGCTTCGGCGGCCTCTTTCCAGAACGAACGGTCTTCCGGGTAGGCCCACAACGCGAACAATTCGTAAAAATGCGGCAAATGATATGAAGGGTCCGAAAATTCGCAATTTGGTATAAATTTAATCAGCTTATTGTCCGGGTTCCACATCGGGTAACCGATGCCGTCCTCACCCCGGTGAATACAAGTGCGAAGCAGATCCCTGGCCTGAGTGCCGTAATCGAACGGCGCTTCCCGGTCGCCCCAGCGATGGGACGCGAAGAATAACGCCATTGCAAAATACTCCTCGCCGTCCGGCGCCGGCCCGTCCGACAGGCGCGAGCCATCGGTAGCGCAGGACCAGGCGAAGTAACCGGCATTCTCCCCGGTCGTCATGTACATGTAAGTCATTGTCCATTTCCAGAGCCGGTCGAACACATCTTGACGGTCCATCTGGACGGCCATCATCATTCCGTAAGACATGCCTTCGGTACGCACATCCAGGTTACCCGTATCCATCATGTACCCCATATCTTCACCGGATTCATGATAGATCCGCATATCTTCATCCCCTTCGTACATCGCCTGCCAGGTCTGCTCCAAGCGTTCGCGGATCTCCTGACCGCTATAGCCATACTCCGCCAGCAAATTCCGGTATTGTCCCGTATAAAAAGCTCCGGATTGTCCACTCATGCTCACAAACACTCTCCCCTATTTTCTGATGATAGCGCTATCACCAAAGTATCAAACGAAGTCGCTGCATTCCATGTGCAGATCGCGCCGATTTTTACCCAAATCAGGCCTCTCCTTCAGGAATACCGAAATAGTGCTGCGCATTATGGAAGCAGATGTCTTGAACCATCGCCCCGATGTAATCGTAGTCTGCGGGCAATTCCCCTTCGTCGATCCATTCGCCCAACAGGCGGCACAGGACCCGGCGGAAATATTCGTGGCGCGGAAACGACATAAAGCTGCGAGAATCGGTCAGCATGCCGACGAAGGTACTTAACACGCCTGTTGAGGACAGCGCCTTGAGCTGCTGAAGCATTCCCTCTTTCTGATCGTGGAACCACCAGGCGGCACCCAATTGGAGCTTGCCGGCGACCTTCCCGGATTGAAAGTTGCCGATCGCCGTGGCGATAAGCTCGTACTGGTAAGGATACAAGCTGTAAACAATCGTTTTAGGAAGCCGGTTCATTGTGTCCAATTCATTCAAAAAGGCATTTAAAGCCGCGCCCAAATGATAGTCCAGGATTGAGTCGAATCCGCTATTCTTGCCGAGACGCTGAGTCATCCGGTCATTATTGTTGCGTATAGCGCCGATATGCAGCTGCATGGTCCATCCGCGAGCGTCATACATTTCTCCTAGGCGCAGCAGCGTGAAAGTGCGGTATTTCCGCTCTTCCAGAGCGGTCACAGTCTCCCCTTGAAGGGCTTTGGCAAAAATCGTCCGGACCTCCCGCTCCGTAGCGGCTTCATACGGAAAATCCCCGAAGCCGTGATCCGATAACCGGCACCCGGTCCGGTGAAATTCATCCATCCGAAGGCCGAGCGCCTGAATCAGCGCGTCATAATCGCCGATCGCAAGCCCTGCCCGCTGTCCCAGCTCACTCATGTATGGCACAAAGTCCGCAGCTTGGATATCCAGTGCGCGATCCGGCCGGAACGTCGGCACTACGGTAGGATGGCTAGCGCCTGCCTGACGCAGCTTCCGGTGCGCCTCCAGCCCGTCCGCCGGATCGTCGGTCGTGCAAGCTACGCGAACCTCAAACCGCTTCAGAATGCCGGCGGCATGAAGGGAAGGATCGGCGAGCTGTTCATTGCAGCGGTGCCATATTTCTTCCGCATTATCTTCGCCGAGCCTCTCTTTGACTCCGAAGTGGCGTTGCAACTCCAAATGGCTCCAATGATAGAGCGGATTGCCCGCCAGTTTCGGCACCGCGCCGGCCCAGGCCTTGAATTTGGCCAGATCGTCGGCATCCCCGGTAATTAGCGACTCATCTATGCCTAGCCAGCGCATCGCCCGCCACTTGTAATGGTCGCCTTCCAGCCAAAGTTCGGTCAGATTGCGAAAGCGCCGGTCGGCGGCCAGATCGTCCGCATTCAGATGATTGTGATAATCGTAAATCGGCATCCCCGCTGCATAATCGTGATATAAACGTTTGGCGCTGGTGCCGGTCAACAGCAAGTTTTCCAAGTTCCACGTTGGCACGTTTTATCTTCCTCCTTGATCGATTCTTGCTTCGTACAACTCTTGTTTTCAAGCGGTTCTCCGTTATGGAAAAAAATATTCACCTTTTCAGTTCCATACTACCATACAAGTATGGTAGTATGGAACAAAATAGGAGGTGATCGTTTGAAAGAATTGCCGCATTCCTCGGCAGGCTCCGCCGGAAGCAACGTTTACGCCCAATTAAAACAACAAATCGTCAATCTTGAGCTGGTTCCGGGAACGACATTATCCGAAAAAGAAATGTCCGTGGCCTTTCAGGTCAGCCGGACCCCAGTCCGCGAAAGCTTCGTACGCCTAGCCCAAGAAGGATTGCTTATAGTGCTGCCTCAGCGGGGTACAAAGGTCTCGCTTATCGACCCGGACCTGGTCGAAGAGGCGCGATTTATGCGAGAACAGTTGGAACGCGCCGTAATCCGGCTGGCTTGCCAGAGTTATCCCGAGAAGCACTTGGCCGCTTTGGAACGCAATCTCGAACTGCAACAGGAATCTCTGCGTTTGCATGATGGCCGTGCCATGTTCGAGCTGGATGAGGAGTTTCACCGCATTCTATTCGAGGGCTGCCGCAAGCTCGGCACCTGGTCGGTGATTCAGCAAATGAACGCCCATCTCAACCGGAGCCGGGTTCTCTGGCTGAAGACGGATCCCCATTGGGAACACTTGTATGACCAGCATCGCCAAATGTTCGATGCCGTGCGTATGCAGGATGGAGACCGCGCCGACCGCATGATGCAGGAGCACCTGACTTTGAGCATTGCGAATCTGAGTGTGCTTAAAGAGAAGTTTCCGGACTTTTTCGTAACCGCGCAGTAGTTCATATTTCATTCATTCATAAGGTGGTGGAGTTATGCGTATGGTATTTCGCTGGTTCTGCGAAGGCAATGATACGGTTTCGCTGGAACAGATCAAACAAATTCCCGGCGTGGAAGGCATCGTTTGGGCGCTTCATGATATTCCGGCGGGAGAAGAATGGCCGATGGAACGCATTATGGAAATGCGTCAGTTGGGTGATCAACACGGCCTGCATACAGAAGTTGTGGAAAGCGTGAATGTACATGAGGACATTAAGCTAGGGCTCCCTTCCCGGGACCTCTATATCGCCAACTACATCCGGACGATTGAGAAGCTGGCCCAGGCCGGCGTAAAAGTAATTTGCTACAACTTCATGCCCGTGTTCGACTGGGTTCGGACCGACCTGCACAAGGCGATGGACGACGGGTCGACCGCCCTCTTTTTCGAACAGGCTAAAATCCGCGGCGTTGATCCTTTGGAGCTCGTGCGGACAATCAATCAGAACAGCGCGTTGACGATGCCGGGTTGGGAACCTGAACGGCTGGAGCATCTGACCTCACTGTTCGAAGCTTACCGACAGGTATCGGAGGAAGACCTCTGGGAGAACCTGAAATACTTCCTGGATGCCGTCATCCCAGTCGCCGAGCAAAACGGCATTCTCATGGCCGTCCACCCGGATGATCCGCCATGGCCGATCTTCGGGCTGCCCCGGATCTTAACGAACCAGGCCAACTTCCGCCGATTCCTCTCCCTGCATGACAGTCCGGCCAACGGCATTACCCTGTGCAGCGGATCGCTCGGCGCCAATCCGGACAATGACATCGTAGCCATGATTCATGAATTTGAGGGGCGGATTCCTTTTGCGCATATCCGGAACGTCCGTGTTTATGAAAACGGCGATTTTATCGAGACCTCCCACCGGACTTCTGACGGTACGGTTGATATTCGCGGGATCGTCAAGGCCTACTATGACAGCGGTTTCAAGGGTTATGTCCGTCCAGACCACGGTCGCCATCTATGGGGAGAGGTTTGCCGTCCCGGCTACGGCCTATATGACCGTGCACTTGGCATCATGTACTTGTGGGGACTATGGGACGCTTTTTCCTCACCAACTTCGGATCATCCATTAGAGGAGGAGGCCAATTTAGATGTGTCCACTACCTAAACACAGTTCCTTAGAAGGGAAAACGGCGGTCATCACCGGCGGCGCAGGCATCCTGTGCCGGGCGATGGCGCTGGAGTTGGCCCGCCAAGGCATGAAGGTGGCGATCCTGAACCGCACCCTGGAGCGTGGCGAACAGGTCGCAAAGGAAATTCGCGAGAATGGCGGCGTGGCGATCGCGGTCGCCTGCGACGTGACGGATGCCGCAAGCGTCCAGGAAGCGGAGCGGCGAGTACGCGGGCAACTAGGTCCTTGCGATATTCTGATCAATGGCGCGGGGGGCAATCAGCCCAGTGCCAACACGACCAACGAGACATTCAAAGACAGCGATTTGGGAGACCCGGCGGTAACGACCTTCTTTGACCTCAGCCTGACGGGAGTACGGAATGTCATGGACCTCAATTTCGTCGGAACCTTGATTCCGACACAGGTGTTCACCAAGGAAATGATCGGGCGGCCCGGAGCGGCCGTGCTTAACATTTCCTCGATGAGTGCCCCATCCCCGATGACCAAGGTCCCCGCCTACAGCGCGGCCAAGGCAGCGATTAACAACTTTACCCAATGGCTGGCGGTACATTTGGCTGAGTCCGGTATCCGCGTCAACGCTATGGCTCCCGGTTTCTTCCTGACGGAACAGAACCGCAGCCTGCTGACGAACGAAGACGGGTCGCTCACCGAGCGCTCTCACAAAATCATCACGCACACGCCGATGCGTCGCTTCGGTGTTCCGGAGGACCTGCTCGGCACGCTGCTGTGGCTCGTCGATACCGATACTTCCGGCTTCGTCACCGGCACCGTGATTCCGGTGGACGGCGGCTTCATGGCTTATTCCGGCGTCTAGCCAGCTGTCCGAATGGGAAAAGATAAAGGGGGTGTTCCAAAAGTCATCGTAGATGACTGAAGGACACCCCCTTTCTCCTGACCAAGCACACTTTCACCATGTCGCTCTCTTCCCCGGGTTCACCAGGCCGCTCTATGAAGATTAACTGGATATCCTACAGTTATTTCGCGCGGTAGGCCAGGTCCGGACCAAACTAACTGGAAAACCTACAGTTAATTTAGGCGCTTGGAGCGAAAAGGACGCGAAGGATAAGAATTAACTGTACAAAATACAGGTAATTATCCAGAATGACTGGATTCACGGTAATTAACTGTAGGAAATACAGTTAATTTGCTCCCAACAGTCACTCCTATCTCCTATCGATCCGAGCGGTGAATACATGAAAGTTACTGGTTAATGATTACTGGTTACTGGTTACTGAAAAGTTTGCTTCATCTGCGCCTGTTTCGTGACTGGTTAGTTAAAGTAATTAATTCGTGCCCCTTAGCCGGACGCTTAGAGGGGAGCTCCTCTACTGGGGCAAACTTCTTAGTGCGAGAGGGTGTCCCAAAAATCATCATAAATGAATGAGGGATACCCTCGTTATATTGTCCACCACTCACGGATAATTTTGAAGAAATGTCTTTCAAATGATGGACTCGTTGCCTCTGAAAGGTCGCCGGCTCGATGTCCTCTCCCTTTTTCCACGGTTCTGTATATAGGCTTATTTTAATGTAAACCCACGAGATATTGATGACTGTCAAAGAGATCGGAGAGTACCTTGGGTGGCCTCGTACATCTCTCGTGCCCACTTTCAGCTGGACAAATTGTGATTTCGTCCGTTTAGAGCAGACAAACTTTAATATATCCGTCTCCCCATCTTATCGGGTACACCGGATTTACGATAGAAATATGTATTGATCACGTCCCGCCAATGCTTGGCATGCTCCGCCTGCTCTGCCAGTCTGGACTCGACCGCTTCATAACGTTCGGCATCGATTCTTCCCTTTAGAGCGGACCAAATCAACCCCAATCCTTCCGCCGCTTCCGCTCCGGCAAAGTGCGTATCATAAATGTGCTGAATGACCGTATTGCCGGAATGAAGCCGGTGACTATAAGGCACATGATGAAAGAACAGCAGCAATTCATCCGGACATTTCTTCACAGAATCGTATAATTGCCGGTTCGGGTCATAGTATTGAGTAACGTATCCTGTACCCGTGGCGGCTGTCCGGTCCACCCCGATCCCGTCCCGGTCGGCAAAATGATAAGTCCCCCAACGCGAGTACTCGTAACCGTCCACATCGGGACCATAATGGTAATGAGGAACGACCATCCAACCAACACCCAACGGTGAGGTATAACTCTCATAGATCGATAAGGAAGCCATTAGCATCTGCGTTATTTTGTCGACGACGGCTTTGTCGTTTCCGAACGTCAGCCGCGTCCACTCGTCAGCAATCTCCTCGGCGGACAGATCCGGGTTCCAGATCAATCGGCCGTATCCGTACAGATTGGCCTGAGCCAACGGATGCCCCGTCCAGCACTCCCCGTTGCCGATATTGGAAACCGCCGCCACGCCGCTAAATTTCATGCCGAATAAAGAACCTTCCACGATATTTTTTACTTGTCCGTCCTTGCTTACCGCATGCGTGTCGAAGTCCAGAACCTGCTTCCACTGGGGAATCAGATAACATAAATGTCGCTGTTGCCCGGTATACTCCTGGGTAATCTGAAATTCGAGCACCTGATTGGTACGGCTCATAGTCCCGAACAAAGGAGATACCGGTTCCCGTACCTGGAAGTCCATCGGACCGTTCTTGATCTGGAGCAGAACATTGTCGCGGAACTTGCCATCGAGCGGTCTAAAATGGTCATAAGCCGCACGTGCACGATCGGTGGAGCGATCCCGCCAATCCTGCATGCAGTTGTACACGAAACAGCGCCAGATAACGAGCCCGCCGTGCGGTTCAAGCGCTCCGGCCAACATATTCGCCCCGTCGGCATGATCGCGGCCATATGCGAACGGACCTGGCCGATGCTCGGAATCAGCCTTGACCACGAACCCGCCGAAATCGGGAATATGCCGATAGATCCGGTTGGCCGTTTCAGCCCACCATTGCCGCACGTTCGGATCGAGCGGATCCGCAGTACCGACGCCGCCGATCGCAAGCGGAGCCGCAAAGTTGATGCTCAGGAACAGCGCAATGCCGTATTCCCGGAACACGTCCGCCACACGGGCTACGTCAGGCAGCCCTTCCTCTGTAATAAACCGGGTCTCGATTTCATGCACATTCACATTATTGATCGAAATCGCGTTGATTCCAACCGAAGCGAGCATCCGGGCATAGTCCCGGATCCGCGAGGTGTCGGTGACGATTTTTCCGTCCTCGTAAAAAATGGAATTCCCCGCATAGCCCCGCTCTATCGATCCATCCGCATTATCCCATTGATTGATCATCCGCAGCCGGTTAACCGGGCACTCCTCTGTCTCCAGCTTCTCCGGACTAAGCCCGAGAGCGATACCGCGAAGCAAATGGAACACGCCATATAATAGGCCCGATGGGGATCGTCCGGTCAGTTTAAACTCTAGCCGGTCGCCTCCGTCCGCTGCGGAGACCTTTTTCAGCGAGAAGGCCTCTTCTTCCTTTACCCATTTTCGGCCCCCTACCGTACTTTCTCCGCCAGGAGTCTCCCCCATCTCTAGCCCGATACGCAGAAAAGAACCGCCGGAAGGAGCCACATTCATAAACACGGGGTTTACTCCCAACATGGACTTGGCACCTGACTCCAACTCGCGCAGCGCAGCAGCACAAGTTCCCGGCGTTTCCTCGGCCACAACGATCCGGTTAAGCATTTCTCCGTAAATTCTGCGGAGCGCAGTCTCCCCGACTTCGTTATACTGAAGCCAAGCCTTATACAATGTACTCTCCGTTCCCATCCCGATTCCCTCCTGCAAATGATTGTTCTTAAAAAGGAAAGAAACACCCCTTTGGAGGGCGTCTCTCTCTACTGTTCGAATAAGAATCAATTCCCTGCCATATTGACCAAACGATAATAAGCAGGCTTGGCCCGATGCTGTTCGTCGAACAGGAACGGCCAGTTTTTCCGGCCGCGTACGGGAAAGTCGTTCAACCAGGTATAATCGTCAGCAGCCCCCCAGAAGGTCACCGAACTGATCACATCGCGATATTCTCTCAAAAGACGGAATGCGGCTTCGTACAATTCGGCTTGTCGTTCCAGCAGGTCCGGTGCAGGCACCTTAAGGTCGGTCCGGTGGTCATCAAAGGCGAACACCGACATATCCAGCTCCGTCAGTTGCAATTGTAAACCCAAGGAAGCGTACCTCTCGATCGCCGCCCGGATGTCGTCCAGGGTAGGATCGAACAAATTCCAATGGGCCTGCAGGCCCATCCCATGGATCGGAACCCCCTGATCCAGGAGCGACTTCACCAAGGTATAAATCTTGTCGCGTTTGGGGTGATGAGATTCGTTATAGTCGTTGTAGAACAACAAGGCGTTCGGGTCCGCTTCATGGGCGAATTCAAACGCCTTGGCAATAAAGTCGGGTCCTGCGATATCCAGCCACTTGGATGGACGAAGCAACCGTTCGCCTTCATCGGCGATCACTTCATTAACTACATCCCAGGCATAAATATCATTCTTATAGCGCCCGACTACGGTATGGATATGAGAACGAAGCCGTTCCAACAGCACGATCTTGCTTACGGGTTCGCCCTGATTATCCTGGAACAGCCAGTCGCTGGTCTGATTATGCCAGACGAGCGTGTGACCGCGCATCGCCATGCCGTGCTTGCGGGCAAAGGCAACAAGTTGGTCGGATTCCTCAAAAGTGTAAGTCCCTTCCGCCGGATGCAAGCTGACAAACTTCATCTCGTTCTCTGCAGTAATACTGTTGAAATGATGAGCCAACAGATTCTCTTGCGTCCGGATCGTGCGGGGATTGACTGCTGCACCGATCCGGAAATCATCCCTAAAAATATCCTTTAGCGCGGCTACAGCCAGCCCGGTTTGATTCACTTCTGTCCCCTCCTTCTCAAGCTTACTGTAATGAACTGCACCTTTCTTTTGAACCCCATAACAATTGATTTAGCGAAGGAGGATGAGGCCTCCATGAAAATATCTCCTCCGCCTGCACTCTCTCCCTGGTTAACCAAACTTGGGGAGCGAAGAGGGAGACCTGTCGGAATGAGCTCCTCCACCTTGAGAAATAGCGGACTTTTGGGGCCCTATTTCTCCAAATTCAGGTTTCGACCCGATGATAAGGCCTTTTTAGGTCGCTATTCGTCTATACCCTGCTAAGAATCACCCTTTCAGGGGCGTCAGCAGCAAAATAAGACCCAGAAAGTCTCCTATTTCCCTCCAACGGCAGATAATTAGGCGAATAGCGCCCAGAAAGTCCACTATTTCCACTCGGGCCGCGATGAAAGGCCCGATACACGATGAAAGGCCCCGATAGTAGAGAGCTGCGATAAGGGTCGCGGGGCCGTGTCAGCACGTTGTCAGTAGTTTTCAATAGGCAAGGTCTATTTTCATGCTAGGCCTAGGCGGTGGACTTTCGTTTTGTCCATTGCCTTGCCTGTATACAGTGTCTTCTCACCTCATGCGGGTCTCAAACCAGTCGAAATAGGCCGGACTGGAAGAAGGCTTGCCGTTGCCGTTGCCGCTGGCATACAATCCAATCACTACACCGGTAAAGCACATTTTATTCACGAAGTCTTCCGGAGACAGCGCACGCGCAGGTCCGGCAGCGAGCCGGTTCCAGTTCTGTCCGTCCAGCGAATAGAACAGCTTATACTCGGTCACATCGGCTTCGATTAGGAACCAGACCCGGTCGGCATCGATCGGCGTCTCACTTGCGGTCTGCGTCTCGCCGCGAATCGTCAACTGAGCCGCCACTATATTACGTCCGTTTATCCGCTTCAGGCTGATTTCGTAATGGGCGTCTTCATCTCTTCTGGCGCACAGTCCGGCCTCTTCCCCTTCTTGCGGAGCAAATTCGAGGCAGGTACTGAATGATGCACGAACATGCTGCTGTCTGCGACCTACAAAGGTTGTCCCGCCAAGATCGCTCAGACCCGCATCCTGTCCGTGTAGAGTGAGCCACCCAGCCCGTTCCTTCAAGGACCAACACCCCTCTGCCGGATTACGAAGAAACGTCCAGGCCAGCCCGAGTTCGCCGCTCTCAAAATCATCCTTACCATCGAGAGTCACTGCTGCCACGGGTTGCCCCGGCACTCTTGTCACGCTCATGTTCAGATCGACGGTACCCGCATTGTTATCGATCATCGGCCAGCCCGCTTCATTCCAGGTCACCGGCGCAAGGAAGGTCTCTCTGCCGAGCACACTGTAGCCCGAATCCACGAGACGCACCCCAAGGAAGACGGCCCACCAGTCTCCATTACCGTCCTCTACCAGATCGGCGTGGCCCAAATATTGAATCGGGTGCTCGATCCCCCGGTGCGTCAGAATCGGCTGCTCGTACAACTCAAACGGCCCGTAAGGATTGGAACTCCGGCCGATAATTTCCCGGTGGTCTTTTGCGGTGCCGCCGGAAGCGGTCATGATATAGTACATGCCGTTAATCTTGTACAAATGGGGTCCTTCCGTCCAGGGACCGCCGTCGCCTTTCCAAATGACGACCGGCTCGGACAGGGGCTTCCCCGTAGCGATATCGATCTCGTACTGAATCGCATGCGAGTCATAGTCCGCGCCTTGCTGGGCAGTTACATACACCTTTCCGTCATCGTCAAAGAACAAGGACGGATCAATGCCGCCATACGGAACAAGGATCGGATTTGACCAAGGTCCCGCTGGATCCGTGGCTGTAACGTAAAAGTTGCCGATCCCCCTCACATCTGTGGTAATCATGTAGAAGGTTCCGTCATGATACCGGAGGGTCGGCGCATATATGCCATCCGAGCTTTTCCGGCCGGCCAAATCCAATTGACTGACACGATCCAGCACATGTCCGATCTGCTCCCAATGAATCAAATCCCGGCTGTGAAAGATCGGCACGCCGGGAAAGTATTCAAAGGAACTGCATATCAAATAATAATCATCCCCGGCCCGAGCAATGCTCGGGTCGGGGTAGAATCCCGGAAGTACCGGGTTGGAGTAGGTTACCGTTAAGTTTGTCATTATTCTTTTACACTCCCTACGTTAAGTCCGACAACAAAGTATTTCTGCATGAACGGATATACCAGGAGAATTGGTACAGAGGCTACAACAGTTACCGCAGCACGGATCGAGATCGGAGTAATCATGTCCGCCCCCTGCGTCATTCCGACACCGTTAGTTACTGACGGATTGCTGTTCGCGTTCATACTGGATGATAAGAGCTTCATCAACTCATATTGCAGCGTACTCAATTCTTGATGCGACGAAGTATAAATGAATGCATCAAACCAAGAGTTCCAAGCACCTACGGCGACAAACAAAGCAATCGTAGCCAGAACCGGTTTACAGAGCGGGAAAATGATTCGAATAAATATTTTGAAGTCTCCGGCTCCGTCGATTCTTGCCGATTCAACCAGACTTTCCGGAATCGTTCCGATATAAGTCCGGATGACGATCATATTAAATGCGCTGATCATCGATGGAATGACATAAACCCAAAACGTATTCAGTAAGTGCAAGTCTTTCATCAGAAAGTACCCTGGAATCAGACCAGCGTTAAAGTACATGGTTAAGATAAAAATTAGAGTAATCGGCTTGCGGAACACATATTCTTTCCGGCTCAGTGTATAAGCCAGCATAGTGGTCAGACCCAGATTCAACAGCGTCGAAAGCACCGTTCTTGCCACAGAAATCAAGAAAGCATCAAATATCGTTCCCGAAGCAAATACTGCCTTGTAGTTCTGCCAAGTAAATTCTCTCGGCCAGAGGTAGATACCACCGCGGATCGTATCATTCCCTGCATTCAGGGAAACAACGATCGTATTCAGGAAAGGATATAAGGTGACAATTACAAGGCAAATCATAAACAAAGTATTAAACGTATTAAAAAGGATCGGTTCGAGTCTGCTATTTCTGATAGGTCTAGTCACTGCGGCAGTGGGTGCTGGCCCAGGGCTAATGGTTTGATTTGCCATAATTATAAGAGCCTCTCTTCCCCTAGTCGTTTGGAGACACCGTTCGCAATCAACAACAGCGTTACACTAACGACCGTTTTAAAGATACCCGCAGCAGTTGCTAAGGAATAGTTGCCTTGAGCGAGCCCGTATTTCAGTACGAAAATGTCAATCGTTTGCGACCAGTCGACAACAAGACCGTTGCCAAGCAAGTATTGAATTTCAAAACCCGCCTCCAGAATGTGGCCGACCTGCATAATCAACAGAATAATAATGGTAGGCTTAATCCCCGGTAGAGTTACATGGAACATTTTCCGGTAACGGCTTGCTCCGTCAATATCCGCGGCTTCATAGAGCGCCGGATCGATGGATGACATCGCAGCCAAATATATAATCGTACTCCAGCCGACTTCTTTCCAAACATTCGACACCCCGACGATTCCCCAGAAGTATTTGCCATGACTGAGCCATTGGACCGGCTCACTGATCAGGTGAAGCTTCATCAGGACATCATTGACGATCCCGTCCGAAGCCAAGCTTGTCGCCACAATCCCGGTTACGATAATCCAGGACAAAAAGTGCGGAAGATAGGAAATCGTTTGTACGGTTCTTTTCCAAAACAGTTTTTTAATTTCGTTCAACAGCAACGCCAAAATAATAGCGGTTACAAATCCCAAAACCAGGTTGATGATACTCATGGCCAACGTATTACGCAGAACCTGTAAGAAATTATCATCTTTAAAAAGGAATTCAAAGTGTTTGAAACCAACCCATTTTTGCTCGCTGAAATCTTTAGCGGGCTTGTAATCCTGAAAAGCCATCGTCCAGCCCCAAATGGGGTAGTAAGCGAACAATAGGATATATGCCAGAAGAGGTACTGACATATATATCAGTTGTCTCTGATCTTTGATTAGGGACCAGGAGACTTTTTTGTCTTTTTTCGGCTTCCGGACAACTCGATCTTTCTTCAAAGTCTGATCCATAGTCTTTTTCTCCCCAAAACCTATTATTTCGGGAAATGGAAGGCAACGTTCAGCCTTCCATTTCCCGATTTTAACTACCTTATTTCACTGTCCAGGTATCTTTTCTCCATTGCAGCACTTCATTAATACGATCTTCGTAAGCCTTAACGTTGAGTTTGCCGATTTCCTTAACATAATCATTCCATACACCGTCGAATTCGCCCGTTCCTGCCAGAATCGCCTTCGGCAAGTACTTCGTGGACAAATCATTTACCTTCGTATTGACGATCTTCGCTTCAGATCCGTCTACCAGATCCACGGACCATGCCGGGTAAGCAATGTCGTTTTCCGGTGCAGGGCTAAAGAAATCGACATAGGTGTTGAATCCGTATTTTCCAAGGAATTCCTTGTCGTAATCTCTCAAAGCAGCCTGCATTTCTTCAGGCTGAGCAGCAGCATCGGTGGCGTTGCCGTCCGAGAATAAACCTTCTATTTTCGGAGCTTGACCGAAGAAGGAATCCGCTTTATTAGCCAACTTCCAGGTTGCATCGGTAAACTTGTCGCGTTGCTCTTGCGTTTTCATGAAGCGGCCATTTTCAACAATGTAATCTTCGCCTTCGATACCCCAAGCCAAGACTTTTTGCCAATCTTCTTGAATCAATGTATCCAACAGCTTGATAATTCTAATTTGTTGTTCTTCGGATGCATTTACT
>DJTQ01000264.1 GCA_002439285.1 Paenibacillaceae bacterium UBA6304 | reverse complement strand
GAAATCTGGAACCAACAGCGATTGTAGGAACATTTTACGTACTTGTCCCATCCATTTCGAATAGTTCAGCTTATATATAGAAAAATAAAAAGATAATCATGGATTGACCATGGGGAGGAGCCATACACAGATGGAACGCGAGCGTATTTTCCAAAGGAACCGGCATCCGTTCAAAACGTTATCGCTGGGAATCCAGCATGTACTGGCAATGTATGCGGGGGCGATCATCGTACCGTTGATTGTTGGCGGAGCACTCGGATTTTCTCATCAGGATTTGACTTACCTGATCTCGATCGACCTGCTTGCTTGCGGGGTAGCGACATTATTGCAGGTTTGGGGGAACCGGTTCTTTGGCATCGGGTTGCCGGTTATGTTAGGCTGCGCGTTCCAGGCCGTCTCGCCGATGATCGCCATCGGGGGGGAAGAGGGAATGGGAATAACGGCGATCTACGGCGCCATCATCGCCTCCGGATTGTTCGTATTCCTGTTCTCCGGACTTTTCGGCAAGCTAATTGCCTTCTTCCCGCCGGTCGTCACCGGCTCGGTGGTTACGATTATCGGGGTCACCTTGATTCCTGTAGCCCTGAAGGACCTTGGCGGCGGTGACGTTACTGCGTCGGACTTCGGCAGTCCGACCAATTTGGCGCTCGGATTCGGGGTGCTTATCTTTGTTATTTTGATGAACCGGTTTTCCAAAGGATTCTTGCAGTCCATTTCCGTTCTGATCGGATTGATCGCGGGGACGCTGGTGGCAGCCCTGATGGGAGATGTCGATCTGACACCCCTAAAGGAAGCGAGTTGGTTCCATATGGTCCAGCCGTTTTATTTCGGAGTACCGACGTTTCACGCCTCGGCCATCTTAACGATGATTCTAGTTGCGATCGTCAGTGTTGCGGAATCTACCGGGGTATTTATGGCCCTGGGTAAAATCGTGGATAAGGAAGTCACCTCGAAGGATCTCTCGCGCGGCTATCGTGCTGAAGGCCTTGCCATTATGCTGGGCGGCGTGTTCAACTCATTTCCCTATACGACCTATTCGCAAAACGTAGGGCTTGTCCAAATGAGCCGGGTCAAAACCCGGGACGTTATTGTCGTAGCGGGCGGCTTGCTGATTCTGATCGGCTTTGTGCCGAAAATCGCGGCCCTGACCCAGCTTGTGCCCACCTCCGTACTAGGAGGAGCGATGATCGCATTGTTCGGTCTCGTACTGTCCTCGGGAATTCGGATGCTCGGCGATCAGGTCGATCTGAACCGGCATGAGAATCTTCTTATTATTGCTTGCTCGGTTGGTATGGGGCTCGGCGTGACGGTAGTGCCGCAAATTTTTGACGCTTTGCCGGCCTGGTTGCGTATATTGGTCGATAACGGCATTGTGGCGGGAAGCTTCACAGCCATTGTAATGAACTTGTTGTTTAATGGTTTGAAGGGCGGCCAAAGGAAACAGGTCCCTGCGGTGGATGGCGTGGAGGAGTAGCCGCCCGAGTCTATGGGGTTATAGCGCAGTTGATCCGATGATTACATGCGGTTAAGCTGCTTTTCGGCCAACTCCCCGATCCAGGGGAGCTTCAGCCATTTCCCTTGCAGGGCGGAGAGCATCAGGATTACCCAGAGCGCCAGGCCTAGCAAGGAAAGCAGCAGACCCACAACGATGCCAATGATCGGTAAAAAGCCGGACAGGGCATGGAAGATCATTAATCCGGCAAACAGGATGACGGACTGCAGGGCATGGAAGAGTACAAAACGGCTCCTGCGTTCTATGGCCAGAAAGACGATTCCGCCCACGAAGGCGAAGAGATAACAAAGAAACCCGGCAAAATTCTCGGACAGGCCGGTTGAAGATTTGAAATGGGACACGGTGAACACCTGCTTTCCAATATCGGATAACCTTCCTTAGTACTCAATGTATGACGAGCCTAGGGTGGGCAGAACCGATTTCAGCGGGGGCTTTTCGTGCTGTGGCCCCGAACCATTTGCCCATAATATCGTTAACTATGATCTCCGCAGCGTCCGGCTTGCGGAGATTTTCTATTTCAGACTTAACCTGGCTGAGGCGTTCACGATCAAGAAGCAGGGCATCCATTTCGCGGCAAAGCGAGGAAGGGTCTTCGGCAATGACGGCGATGCCCTTCTGTTGCAAATAGCGGGCATTGTTGAGTTCCTGGCCGGGAACGGGCCGATAGAGGAAGATCGGTAGCCGACAGGCCAGTGACTCCGATAACGTGATTCCACCGGGCTTGGTAATAATGCAATCGCTGGCCTGCATTAAGAGGGCTACCTCTTGAACAAACCCGAATAAGTGAAAGTCCGGGTGTCCGCCAAATAGGGAATCAAGGTCTTTATGCAACTCCTCGTTTCTCCCGCAGACGGCCAGAACTTGATATTTTCCTCCAGTGAGAAGCGTTTTGCAGATATCCCGGTTTCCCTGCATGACGCCGTAGGCGCCGGCCATGAGGAGCACGGTTTTCTTACCGGGTTCCAGCTTTTCATGAAATGAGGCAGTCTCCTCATTAATATGATGAAAATCGGACCGCAGCGGAATGCCGCTGACGAGCACCCGATCTTCCGACACTCCTCGTTTCCCCATCTCCCTTTTCATATCTTCGGTTGCTACATAATAACGGTCGATGCCGGGATGGAGCCATCTGCCATGCACATCGAAATCGGTAATGATATTGACGAGTGGCAGGTTCCTGCCCGTTTTCCGGATCATGTCCGGCAAGGTCATCTGAGGAAAGGTATGGATAACTAGATCGGGTTCGTGCTGAATCAGGGCTTCCTTCAGCTTGCCGGTTCCGAAAAAATTCAGCGCTCGCAGAAAGGAAGCCCCTGGCGGTAGGTCCTTCGTTATTTTATAAGCGGCTCCATAAACGGCCGGTAGCACTTTAAAGCTGTTAAGATAGATGAACTTCGTCAGCTCGTTCAGCACCGGATGCGCCTCTGCCAGCAAATCGATCAGAATGATATCGCGGATTCCCTTGCTGCGAAAGCACGTCTCGACCGCTTTGGAAACGCGCAGATGTCCGTCTCCGTAGCTTGCGTACAGAATCATAATTTTGGGAGCCTTGGCATTCATAACGGATTCCTCCTGATCACTTTTTTTGCAGCGTGGGCAGAATAAACTTCTCCAGCAGTCCCTTTGGATTTTTAAACCGGTTGACCCGGCTCTCCGAGGTAAATACGACGACGGATTCCAATTCGGGGATCATGTATATTTGCTGGCCCCCATGCCCGTGGGCATAGCTGTAGCGCATTCCATCCCTGCTTTCCGCACTCCACCAATGGAACCCGTATCGACCATAATCGTGAAAAGGAGGGCAATGGGGCGCCAGGGATTGGGCTAGCCAAGAGGAAGGCAGCAGACTCCTGCCTTCCCATTCTCCGCCCTGCAGGCAGAGAAGGCCGATTTTAAGCATATCGCGCGAGGTCATATGAAGTCCGATATGCCCGCTGGAGTGCCCTTCCGGGCTATTCTCCCAGGCAACATGGGAAATTTCTAAAGGGTGAAACAAGTGCCGGCGGGCATATTCCAGTGCGCTAAGGCCCGTCCATTTCGTAAGCAGCACCGAAAGCAAGTGGGAGCCGGCGCTACAATACTGAAAAGTTCCGCGCTGCTCCGGAACTATAGGAAGCCGCAGGATAAAATCGGCCCATTTTCGACTCTGATGGAAGCGACGGATAAACCGCTCCCCGAGCCGGGGCCCGGTTTGCCAATACAACCCGGTCGTCATGGTCAGTAGTTCCCGTAGGGTTAATTCGGACCATGAAGGGTCCGGACGCTTCGGAGCGAACTCTTTGACGCTGTCCCAAACCGGATGATCGAGGCCGGGAAGATAGCTATGCGCTTCGGCGATCCCGACCAATAAGGATAGGACGCTTTTGGTTGCGGACCTGAGATCATGCAGGGTTTGATAATGAGATCCGTTATAGTATTTTTCAAACCGAATAATTCCACTCTGTACAACGAGACAGCTTCGTACACCGGGATAGCTTTTGCGTATAGCCTCATCGGCAGGGAGTAAGGCCTTGTCCTGGATTGCGGAGTACATAGTATGATGCCCTCCAATACGAATATATAGCAGAATACAACCTTATCTTAACCAGACCGGAGTAATCCAAATAACAAATTTTTGCGGAATAAAAAATAGGTGTTTGGAAGAAAGCTGTAACAAGAAGCTGAATATGTTACAATATGGGAGGTAGAGGTCTTTTCCACGAGATGATTCGTTAAGACCGGGATACAACTTGCAAGACGCTGCTCTTACTGTGCCTGATTCATTGCTAATTCGTTCGGGTATGTATAGTGTCATGCGCTAGCTAAACAGGTTCGACCGCGAGCTACTTCATGAATAACTGCTTTCTACGCATTCTCGAGATCGGAGCATTGAACTAGAATCGTTCTGGGAGGGAATTTGGTATGGCAACGAAAGGTCACAATGAAGTGAAGGAAAGTTTGCGGGAGATGACCCGGATCTTCAAACCGAAAGACCCGAAGAAATTCGTCAAGGAGTACGTCCGCAAATATCGGATTACCGGGGGATATGAGGAAGAACTGACTCATTTGGTGGAAATGGAGATGGGCAAGCTGGACTCATCCGTCTCTTGAACCGCCGTGGAGGATATTGAAATAAAATGGGGTAGCTACCGTCCCGGCTGAAGCCGGGGCGTTTTTTCATTGAATTCTACATATATTAGAGTAAAGTGTTGGATTAGTGTTGGATTGATTGTTCAAAGACAGCAGCTAAGTACCGGGAAGGGAGTTTTTGCATTTGAAAACAAATTTGAAATCCAAAGAAGATATTGCGCGCATCCGTGAGGCGGGTGCGATATTGGCCGAATGTCACAGAGAGATTGCCAAGCTGATCGCTCCGGGCATTACGACAGCTGAAATTGACTTCTTCGTCGAGTCTTTTCTTGCCGGAAAAGGGGCGACCCCTGAGCAGAAGGGATACCGTGGATTTCCTTATGCGACCTGCGCTTCGATAAATGAAGTCGTTTGTCATGGCTTTCCCGGGGATCAAAAATTACAGAAGGGCGATATTGTTACGATTGATATGGTCGTTAACAAGAAAGGATGGCTTGCCGACTCGGCCTGGTCTTACCGGGTAGGGGAGGTTGGGCCAGAGGCCGATCGCCTTCTGAAAACGACCGAGAAGGCCCTCTTTGCGGGCATCGCTCAGGCGTTACCGGGAAATCGCGTCGGCGATATCGGGTATGCAGTCCAGCGAGTCGCACAGGAAGCGGGGATCGGAATTGTTAAACCACTCATCGGGCACGGTATCGGCCAACGGATGCACGAACCGCCGGATGTTCCCAACTTCGGCCGTCCCCATACCGGAGCTAAGCTCCAGCCGGGCATGGTGATTACCATTGAGCCGATCTTTACACTTGGCGATACTGGTGCCGTGCTTTGGGACAATGACGGTTGGACGATCCGTTCGGCGGACGGCAGTCTCGGGGCGCATTATGAACATACTTTGGCAATTTTGGAAGACGGTCCAGTTATCCTTACGTCCTAATAAGAGAGCGATGCTCTCTTTTTTTTTGATTTCGTTAATAAAGTTTGAGGAAATGTCAAAAATGAATGAAAAGTGTATTTTGGAGAAATCCGGGGAGCACAGATTCGGTTCAGGAGTCAATCGAAAGGGTAATCCATAGGTGAAAACGTTCGCAAACCCTTTAGTGGCGCGCCTTCGCGGCTTTTTGAACAATTTGTGAACTCCCCTCGAATCATTGACAAAAGAGGGGTTCAATCATATATTTAATAGGTGATTGTTTTAATTGACAGGAATGCAGTTTCCGTGATAGGGCAGGTAGTTTTTAACTGGATATGCCAAAAGCCTGTACATAACCGGAAGAAAACGGAAAAGTGGGGTAGATCAATGATGAAACCGTGGAAGGCTGTAAAGCGGCTCGTACCTCTGTTTGCCGGGCTAGCGCTTTTGTTGTCCGCATGCGGCCGTGAGGACTTGTCGGTGCTCAGACCACAGGGTACGGTAGCTGAGGGACAACTGGGCTTGATTAAACTTTCGATCACGATCATGGTGGCGGTCATGATTATCGTGTTCGGGATCGCAGCTTATGTTTGGATCAAATTCCGCCGCAAGCCGGGACAAACCGATGTTCCGAAGCAAGTGGAAGGCAACTTCAAGCTTGAAATCATTTGGACGGCCATCCCGCTTGTGCTGGTACTGATCTTGGCCGTTGCCACCGTTCAGAAAGTTTTTGCGTATGGGGAGAATTATTCTGCGGATAAGAATGCGGTCAAGGTGAAGGTAACCTCCCATTTGTTCTGGTGGGAATTCTCTTATCCGGATTATGGCGTGACTACCGCCCAGGATTTGATTATCCCGACCGGCAAGAAAATCGCGCTTGAACTGAAAACAGCCGATGTGCTCCATTCGTTCTGGGTTCCTTCTTTGGCGGGCAAAACCGATACTAATACGGACGGAACGATTAATAACGCCTGGATTCAAGCCGATAAAGAAGGCGTTTATCTCGGAAAATGCGCAGAGCTTTGCGGCCCTTCGCACGCATTCATGGAATTTAAGGTGAAATCGGTGAGCGAGGATTCCTTCAATAATTGGGTGGAAGCTATGAAAGCGCCTGCGGTTCTGCCGGAAGATCCGGCCGTTGCCGAAGTATTCAAAAATCAATGCTTAACTTGTCACGCAGTCGGCGACCAGGGTGGTCCTGTAGGACCGAACCTTACGGGTATAGGCAGTCGAGAAACCGTAGCCAGCATTTTGCTCAACGAGGAAGGCTCCGGGAAACCGGCAGGAGGCAAACCGGTGAAGGATAATATGGTGGAATGGCTGAATGACCCGCAAAAAGTGAAGCCGGGCAACAAAATGCCGCAACCGAAAGAAGACTTAGGGCTTACGGATGAAGAAATTGACGCTATTGCCCAATATCTGGCCGATTACAAATTATCATATTAATCTTTGGTGCCTCTGGCGGCATTGATGGTATAGGAACTTAAAGGGGGTACAAACCTTGGCTCACGCTCATAGTGTCAAGCGGCACAAGGGTTTGATGGATTGGCTGACAACGGTCGATCACAAAAAGATCGCTATCCTGTATTTGATAGCGGGTGGTTTGTTCTTTGGCATCGGCGGGATTGAAGCGCTGTTGATCCGGGTGCAGCTTGCCAAACCAATGAATGATTTCGTAACAGCCCAGCAATTTAACGAATTGATTACGATGCACGGAACGACCATGATTTTCCTTGGGGTTATGCCTGTCATCTTTGCACTCATGAATGCGGTAGTGCCGCTTCAAATCGGAGCGCGGGACGTAGCGTTTCCCTTCCTGAACTCGCTCGGGTTCTGGACGTTTCTCTTCGGCGGACTGCTGCTCAATCTGAGCTGGGTTATGGGCGGTGCTCCGGATGCCGGTTGGACCTCTTATACGCCGTTGTCTTCGACGACTTACAGTCTGACGCACGGTGTGGACTTTTACACGATCGGTCTGCAGATTGCCGGTCTTGGTACACTCATCGGGGGGATCAACTTCCTGGCGACAATTATTACGATGCGCGCACCAGGGATGTCCTTTATGCGCATGCCGATGTTTACTTGGACCTCTTTCGTAACTTCGGCCATGATTCTGTTCGCCTTTCCGGCGGTGACCGTCGGTTTGGTTCTGCTGTCTTTCGACCGTATCCTGGGAGCCAACTTCTTTAATGTTGAAGCGGGTGGTAACCCGGTATTGTGGCAGCATATTTTCTGGATTTTCGGTCACCCGGAAGTTTACATACTGATTCTGCCGGCGTTCGGGGTAATCTCCGAGGTAGTCAGTACTTTCTCGCGTAAGCGCCTGTTCGGATACAGCTCGATGGTATTCGCTACGATCCTGATCGCTTTCCTGGGCTTCATGGTTTGGGCGCATCACATGTTCACGACGGGCATGGGGCCGGTGGCGAATGCACTGTTCTCCATTGCAACGATGTTGATTGCGGTTCCTACGGGGATCAAGATCTTCAACTGGCTGTTTACGATGTGGGGTGGACAAATTCGCTTCACCACTGCCAATTTGTTTGCGGCTGGATTTATTCCGACCTTCGTTATGGGGGGGGTAACCGGGGTCATGCTCGCCTCGGCGCCGGCGGATTACCAATATCATGATACTTATTTCGTAGTAGCGCATTTCCACTATGTCATCGTCGGCGGTCTGGTGCTTGGCTTGTTTGCAGGACTGCATTATTGGTGGCCGAAAATGTTCGGCCGCGTATTAAACGAAGGACTCGGCAAAGTGGAATTCTGGACATTCATTATCGGCTTCCATTTGACGTTCTTCGTACAGCATTTTCTCGGACTCATCGGGATGCAGCGCCGCGTATTTACGTATTTGCCGAATCAGGGCTTTGATCTGATGAATCTGATCAGTACGATTGGGGCGTTCCTGATGGGCGTTGGCGTTATCATCTTTTTGGTCAATGTGGCGATTTCGTTTAAACAACCGAAAGGCGTGGCTGGCGACGTTTGGGAAGACGGACGTACGCTGGAATGGGCGATCCCTTCGCCTCCGCCGGAATATAACTTCAAGCAGACTCCGCTTGTTCGCGGGATCGATGCTTTTTGGAAAGAGAAGATGGCAGGCAATACCGAAATGACACCGGCTGAACCGGTTGGACCGATTCATATGCCGTCACCGACGATCTTGCCGTTTGTCATGTCGGTCGGTTTGTTCATCGCCGGTCTCGGCTTCATGTTTACTAGCGATGATTTCGGCAACAGCTTGCTGAATTTCCTTTTTAGCAACTACATCATTACAGGTATCGGGCTGGCGATTACGTTTGGTTCCATGCTGCTTCGCTCGCTTTATGACGATCACGGCTGGCACATTGAACCTGAAGAAATGAATGACAAGGGGGTAAAAGCATGACGACACCTCATGCACAGCAGGCTTCCGGCGCGCTTCCCCATGAACCGGAGAAAGCTACGCTGGAAGGACGTAACAAGGTGCTTGGCTTCTGGCTCTTTCTTGGGGGCGAGGCCGTATTGTTCGGAACCTTGTTCGCTACCTTCTTGACGCTGCGGAATCAAGTGGCCGACGGCCCTTCCGCCAGCGAGTTGTTCAGTCTGCCGATTACGGCGGCGGCAACATTCATCCTGCTAATCAGCAGTTTGACGAGCGTCTTCGCCATCCAGGCGATGCATCGGGGTAACCGAACTTCGCTCGCCCGGTGGCTTGGAATTACCGTGGTGTTGGGCCTTGCGTTCCTCGTACTGGAAATATACGAGTTCACGGAGTATATTGTTCACGATGACTATGGAATGACCACGAGTGCCTTCAGTTCGGCGTTCTATACGTTGGTCGGTTTCCACGGAGCGCACGTTTTGTTCGGGATTCTCTGGATCTCCATTTTGATCGGACAGTTGTTCAAGAAAGGATTAACCGTGGTTACGGCTCCGAAAGTATACGTATCCGCGATGTACTGGCACTTTATCGACGTCGTGTGGGTATTTATCTTCACGGTGGTTTACCTGCTCGGAAAGGTGGTAGGGTAAAAGATGACAAACCACGATTTGAATGACGGAAGCGCGGTTAAGCACCGCCATCGTCATGAAGGACCGCAAAAGCATGTCATTGCTTTCATCTTCTCTATTATCCTGACCCTGATCGCGTTCGCTACAGTGGCCGCGGGCGGCGTCAACACCGCGTTTACGGTGCTGCTCTTGCTGGTGATGGCGGTACTGCAGGTACTCGTCCAACTCGGGTACTGGATGCATTTGAAGGATAAAGGCCATATGATGCCGATCGTATTCATGGCCGGAGGATTTTTCGTCGCAGGACTTGCGATTATTGCCGCGCTATACTGGATGTGGTGGTAAAATACAAAGAGGCGGGCTTGTTACCAAGCCGCCTCTTTCTTCCTATTAGAGGTTATTCAAAAAGTCAACTTTCCACGACGAAGCAGATCAAGAAGCGGATTCGGCGTCGAATCTTGAATTCAGCCGGGCCTTCCGTTGCTCACGTACTAAAGCGTACGCTCCGCTACTCAGTCCCTAGCTTTATCCAACCTTCTTGGTCCTGCAAACCTGACTTTTTGAATTCGTATTATAAAGGGCCAGTTCACAAATTGGACAGAAAAACTAAGCGGCGGAAGGAGGGTTAAGCGTGCTGGGGTTAGAATACTTTAAATTTGCAGATGTTTGGAGTCCTGTGTTTTTGGCGGTTATGCTGCTCATCACGGCGGGTTACCTGGTGTTGACGGGACCGCTTAACGAGAAATTCGGACAAGGCGAATCCATATCTGCCGGTAAGAAAACTTTATTCCTGCTGGGAATGGGTGTGCTGTATTTTGCTCAAGGCGGGCCTGTGGAATTGCTGGGTCACATGATGTTCAGTTTTCACATGATTAGCATGGCGCTGTCTTATCTCGTCGCTCCGCCGCTTCTCATGCTTGGTCTTCCCGGATGGATTTGGCGTGAAGTTTCATCCTTTCTTGGCTGGAGCCCACTGCGCCGTTTGAAATTCTTAACTCACCCCGTCGTTGCCGCCGTCGTGTTTAACGGGCTGTTTTCCTTTTACCATTTGCCGGTCGTACATGATTACGTGATGCTTCATTTCGGGATCCACCGGCTGTATTACGTCGTGTTGTTCATAGCTGCGGTGCTCATGTGGTGGACGCTCGTCAAACCGTTGCCGGATCACGGGGATGCGCAGGGATTGAAGAAGATGGGTTTTATCTTCCTCAACATGGTGTTGCTTACGCCTGCGTGCGGGCTGATTATTTTTGCGCCCGACCCTTTGTATGCGACCTATAGCGATCCTGCTGTTTGGGCAAAGGCGATGGGATATTGCATTCCGGGAAATACGTCGATGTTGCTTGACCGTTTCGGGGGACCGCAGTTCTTCGGCTATCTGGAGCCGCGGATCGACCAGCAGGTCGGTGGGATTTTGATGAAATTCATCCAGGAGATCATCTTTGCTTCGATGCTGGCCTATGTATTCTTCCAGTGGTATAGACAGGAGAACCGCGAAGAAGAAGACGGGCAACTGCCTGATGAGGTTAAACTGAATCGGATCTAAAATGATGATGGAATTTATGTGTACATGAAATTATGGATTGACGCCGTGTAATTGGTAGTCTAGACAGGAGGATTCACATGGATTTGTTTACCTTATTCCCGACGATCAGCACCTCGTTTATCGTAATCAGCGCTGTGCTTGTTGCGATCGGATGGGGACTGATCATTAAGGGGAAACGGGAGGCGCACAAGAAGACGATGATCGCGGCGGCTGTGGCGGCGCTGCTCTTCTTTATCATCTACATGTCGCGGACCATATTTATCGGCAATACGTCTTGGGGCGGACCCGAGGATTTGAAGGTCTATTATCAAATATTCCTCGTATTTCATATCGTATTGGCCACTGTGGCGGCGGTATTTGGAATCACGACCCTGGTCCTCGGCTTCAAAGCCAAGTATGCCAAGCACCGCAAATGGGGCCGGACCACCTCGGTAATTTGGTTCTTCACGGCGATTACCGGCGTGATGGTATACGTGCTGCTGTACATGCTGTATCCCGGCGGCCATACGAAACCGGTGTGGCAAGTTATATTCGGATTTTAAGGTTGGCCTCAGTCGAGCTGCCGCCGGAGCGAAAAATCGCTCCGGCGGTTTTTTTGTGGTTCGAACGGGCTGAAATGGGCTGAGATGGGCTGAAATGGGCTAAGAGGAGAGGAACATTGATTTATTTAGATGGGGGTATCGGCGGAGTAGGTTCGAATGCGGGCTTGGGCGGTACTCGGCTGAGGTATGGTGGAGTTTGAACCAAGATTTGAGCCGGAATCGTGTGTGTGGGAAACGAAAGGAAGACGAGTGAGTGGGGAAGAACAGGAAATGAGTGGAAATCGAGTGGAAATCGAGCTGAAATCGGACGAATCCGGCGCTAACGGACATAAGAGACCTTAAATCCGCTGAAATCGGCATTTATAAATTTTAACGGACACCAGAGAACTTAAATGGGCCTAAGTCACCCCTTTGAAGGGATATACCGGGATTTAGCGGCTCCTGTGTCCGTTAAAAAAATTTATTGCCTCAAAAGAGCAGTTTAGCGTCCCGTGTGTCCGTTAGAGCGGAATGGAACTATCCAATGAGGTGCTTTTCTTGCTTTTGTGGAAAAAACAGGATTGACGCTGGAATGAGCACAGTATATACTGTGTATAAAGATATAAACAGTAAGCACACTGAATTGTCTGAACACGAATGAGTCGAACTAGCTCCAATGAGCTAGGACAGAGAGTTTAGCACACATAGCGTACATAGCACACATCACATACGACACACGCAGGCATCGCACATAGCGGATAACGCACACGGCGCTCAGACGCAGTGTCCACTGCGCAAATTGGATAGCGTCACAAAGCAAAACGCACACAGCTCAGCGGCGAACAACAGCATGCAATACAGCCGACGCAGCTTTAGTGTACCGCACAAGGTACGGTGCTAGAACAGAAGAGGAAGAACAACGATTAAGCACACTTCAGTTGCTCTGCATGAAGCCAGAGCATGGAGCCACACATGGAGCTATAAACTGAGTACTTTTACTCCGGACGCGAGTCATTGTGTCTCCGGAATACATTTTTCAGCAAAGAAAGGTGATCGAAATTGAACACGTGGAAGGACGCATGGGCTATTTTTGCCAAAGATTTGCGCGTAGATCGGATGTTTTTGATCTGGAACGTCATCTTCATGATTTATACCGGGGGGATGATGGGGATCATGTTTCAGGGTCGGCTAGAGGCAGGTCAACTGCTTGACCCGGTGGCGGATTTCTTCTTGTTAGGCATTATTCCGATGACGGGTTTTTACTTCTCCAGAAGATCGTTCAGCTACATCAAGGAAGATTCTTACACGCAGATGCTGCTGTATTACCGGACATTACCGATCCCGGATATAACGATCATGAGAAGCCGGATCATCCAGCTCGTCAGTGCCATCTTGTTTAACGGACTGATTTTATTTTCAATCATCTACATTGTTTTAAACGTCTTTGACATCGAAATTACATTGGCTCAGTATCTTGCCTTTGTATTGACGTGGATCGGATATGCGTTAGCGGTGAACGGCCTACTTATCCACTTGGAACTAACCAGAAAAGGCCGCACGTATTTGTGGCTGACGTTTCTGTTCATGGCTATTGTAGGGCTTGGCGCGGTGGTAGTCGCCTGGTTCGACGGCAGTCTGATTGAATGGACCCTGGATTTCTCCAGGCGGTACGGACTGTTATCTCCCCTGATGTGGGGGGGACTGGGCGGCGGCATTATCCTACTCGGCGTGACCAGCACGATAACCCGGCGAACGATGCACAAGCGGGATTTGGCCCGATGAATAGATTACGTGAATTGGCCGGAAGCGGAGGTGAGTGTGGAAGGTGTGGATTCCTATTCAAATTAACGAAAATAGCGCCGAACCCTTGTATCACCAGATAGAGACGCAACTGAGGTCGCTGATTGTGAGCGGACAGATTGATGAAGGAACCTTGCTTCCTTCCATCCGGGAGTTTGCCGGAAGTCTAAATTGTAGCGTGATTACCGTGCGCAGAGTGTATCAAGATCTGGAGAATGAGGGCCTGTTACGGACGAGACAAGGCACGGGGACTTTTGTAGCAAGTGTCGGTGCGGGTGAACGCGATGAATATCGCCGGACGGTTGTACAGGAAGCTATTGAAGTAGCCGTAGATAAGGGGATTTCGGTTCAATACGGTGAGGATGAGCTGAAGCAGCTGTTCCTGAAGATTTTAAAGAAGAAATACAGTGATCCTGAAGGCGGGGGGAAATCCAAATGACGGAGTTAACGGAACAGAAAATAGCCATTGAATTTGCCGGTGCGATGAAAAGAGGGCGCAGAAAGCCGATCGGCCCGCTGAATTTGCGGATTCCTCAAGGGTATGTGGTCGCTTTGGTCGGACCCAACGGTTCCGGAAAAAGCACGATGATGAACCTGATGCTGGATACCCTTCATCCCGACGAGGGAAGTATCTCCTGGTATGGGGGGGCGCCCAGTAAAGGTTTGCCGCTAGAGCTCAGACAGCGGATTGGATATGTTCCCGAAAATCCGGCGCTGGAAGAGAACTTTATGACGGCGGAGATGGCGGCAAAGTTTAGAGCCCGCTGGTATCCTACCTGGGATCAGGAACGGTATGAATCTCTGATAACCCGGTTTGAAGTGCCGCGACATGAACGGCTCAACCGGATGTCTAAGGGGGAACGGCGCAAGTTTGAAATTGCCGCCGTCCTTGCAGCAAGACCGAAGCTGCTTCTGTTGGATGAACCCTCGTCCGGACTTGATCCGTTTGCCTGGAAAGATATGATCGATGAACTTCGGGCGAGCCTGGACGAAGAGGACGTGACGATCGTTCTGTCCACGCATATCGTGGAAGAAGTCAAACGACTCGCCGATTTTATCGTACTGGTCCATCAAGGACAAATTGTGGGGATGGCTGAGAAGGACGCTCTTTTCGGCAGTTGGAAAGAAATCTGGGTTCGTGGAGCGCAGCAAAATGAATTGAACGGCATTCCCGGAGTGTTGACCTGCAAGGAAGATGGGCCGTCCATCATGAAGCTCGTGGTGAGCGATAATGTCGAATTCGAGGAATGGTTCGAGCGCGAGCGGGCAAAGATTCAAATTATTAAAAGCCGCAGCCTAGAGCTGGAGGAAATATTGCAACTTTGGATTCAAGGGCACCAACCTGGTCAAACAAATTAGAAATGAGGGGTAAGCGATGACAAAGCCTTTAGTTTTGGAACAGGTAGTGAAGCAATTCGGTGAGAAGACCGCGGTCAGCGAAATTTCGTTTCAGGTAGAGCAGGGAGAAATTTATGGATTGCTCGGCGCCAATGGTGCAGGCAAAACGACAACGATGCGAATGGTGCTCGGGCTGATCTACCCCGATAGCGGTAGGATTTTGTATAACGGGAAGCCTTATGGAAACGAGCTTCAGCATCAAATGGGATACTTGCCCGAGGAACGCGGGCTCTACCCGAAAGTAAAAGTAAGCGAACAAATCATTTACTTAGCCAGGCTGCGCGGCATGTCCGCATCCGAGGCCGATAAGAACCTGAAGTATTGGCTCGACCGGTTTGAAGTGCCGGAGTATTACAACAAGAAGATCGAAGAATTGTCCAAAGGGAATCAGCAAAAGATGGGCTTTATCGCCGCTGTCGTCCATAAACCGAAGCTTGTCATCATGGACGAAGCGTTCAGCGGTCTGGATCCGGTCAACGTGGAGCTCCTGAAGGCGACGGTCAAGGAGTTGCGCGACGAGGGTACCAGCATATTATTCTCCACCCATCGCATGGAGCATGTAGAGGAGTTGTGCCGCAACATCACGATTCTCGACCGGTCAAAGACCGTGATTCAAGGTAACCTGACGGAGATCAAAAAACGCTACCCGCGCGAAGAGATCATCTTGAACACGTCTACCGATGTGACGGGATTGGAAGGGATTAACGGAGTCAGCAGCGTAGAGCGCAAGGAACGTGGATATCAGATCAAAATTTCCGACGTAGCTGCGGCGAAGACGATTTTGCGTACGGCGATGGAACAGAGTGAAGTGGAACATTTTGAAATCAAAGAACCGACCTTGAATCAAATATTCATTAAAGAAGTGGGTGAGTCGAATGAATAAAATGAGCACGGTGATCGGATTTACTTTTCTGAATAAAATTAGAGCGAAATCATTTACGATTACTACCTTGATCTTGGCCTTGCTTGTTACGGTCGGTATGAATGTACCGTATTTCATCGATAAATTTACCGGGGATGACGGCCCCGCAGCCATCGGGCTCATTCATAGTAATCAACCCGAACTGGCCGGTTCGTTGATAGCTTACCAAGAGAAGCAGGGGCAGGGAGCTACCGGGTTCACGCTGGTGGAATACGATCAGGCGGATGAGCAGGTGCTTCAGAACGATATCGAGAATGGAAAAATAGATGGATATCTGCAGTTTGGAGAAGGCACCGAAGGCGCGTTTCCGACTGTTACCTACATCTCCAAGAAGGATAGCATATCGCAGGGGCTGCAAGCCTCGCTGCAATCCGCTCTGCAGAGCGTAAAGGCGGAATATATCACCAAAGGAACGCTGAGCGACGAACAGCTCGCCGCGTTGACATCCCCCGTTCAAATCGAGGCGATAAAGCAGGCGGTTTCCGGAGGGGAAGCTACAGGCGCGAGTGGAGAGGTTAAACCGGAAAAAGCGGCAACGATTAATTACGTGATCGTCTACGTGCTGGTCATCCTGTTCTTCATGACCATAATGATGACAGGGAATATGATCGCGGCGGAAGTAACGGCGGAGAAGAGCTCCCGCATCATGGAGATCCTGATCACCAGCGTATCGCCAATGGCTCAAATGTTCGGCAAAATTATCGGCATGTTCTTTATCGGATTGTTCCAGATCGTCATTTTTGCAGCGGTGATCGCGATTAACGTGGCGCTTCCTCACAACCGTCCCGTTCTGGCCGATTTTAATATGGATTTGTCGCAAATTAGCGTTGAAGTACTGGTATTCGGCCTTATCTTTTATATCCTCGGGTATTTCCTTTATGCGACGCTGTTTGCTGCTATAGGATCGCTGGTAAGCCGCACGGAAGAGTTGGGTCAGGCGATTATGCCGATCACGATGCTGTCGCTGGCTGCGTTTTATATCGGTATCTTTAGTATGGCAGCTCCGAATTCGACGTTGCTCAAGGTAAGCAATTATATCCCGTTCTTCTCGCCGGTATCCATGATTGTACGGGTCGGTCTCGGTAATACGCCGGTTTGGGAAATTCTGATTTCGATGGCGATCCTGATCGTTGCGATTCTCATCTTCGGCTGGCTGTCCGCTAAGATTTACCGCACGGGCGTACTGCTATACGGCAAGCGTCCGAGTCTTAAAGAGCTTCGCAAAGCAATGAGAGCTTATAAAATATAAGGGAGTGACCGAGGATGAAAAAGCCAATGTCAAAGACAATGAAATTCGGACAAATTACCAACTTAATCGGATTGCTGCTAATTTGTGCAACTATTATTTTGCGCCGCGGAGATTACAATATCCCTGATTTCGCGATGGGGCTAATGACCGGATGTGGCATTGGCTTTATGCTCTTCGGGTTGTTTCAAATCGGCCGTAGCCGGTCAAAAGCATAAGCTTGTTGTGAGTACATTGCTGATAAGCGTTTGTTAGAACGGGTCTGTGATACACAGGCTCTTTCTCTTTTTGTGGAGGGTCTGTATGGTTGTCTAGAGCAGGGACCTATAGTAGTATCTGACATGAGGTGAAAATAAATGAACGATAACAATAATAAAGTAGGCGTTCTGTTCGTCTGCTTGGGGAATATTTGCCGTTCTCCGATGGCGGAAGCCATGTTTCGGCATTTGGTGGTTCAGGACAAGCTGGAGCAATACTTCCTGATCGATTCGGCGGGAACCGGGAACTGGCATATTGGTAAGCCGCCGCACCAGGGGACAAGATCCATTCTGGATCAATACGGCATACCCTACGTGGGACTGCAGGCGCGTCAAGTAGCTGTAGATGACTTTACGAAGTTTGACTATATTGTAGCGATGGACAACCAGAATGAGCTGGATCTGAAAGCACTGGCACGACAAGCCGATGCCAAGATCATCAAGCTGCTGGATCTGGTTCCCGATGCCGTGCTTAAAGAAGTCCCGGACCCGTACTTTACGGGCGATTTTGATGAGACCTACGACTTGGTGGGTAAGGGATGCCGGGCGTTGCTGGAGCGGATTCGGCAAGAGAAGTTATCACAAATTGAGTAGTGGTTGTAATTCAAACATGAGGCTGTAAAGCTTTCATTCCGAACGCGGGCGCTTTCGGGGTGGAGGCTTTTTTGTTGGAAGCCAACAGCGAGGATGGCTGAAAGTATGAGCATGACATGCTGTGGCCTAAGTCAAATCACTGATATTACTCTTATCCTGCGTCAAAATTGACAAAAGCTTTCTACTTCATTATCATAAATACCCATGGGGGTATTCGTACTCTGAATGGAGGAAACTGCAATGGAGGTTCAATACTCGGAAGATTTAAAGCGGCGCTTAAAGCGGATTGAGGGCCAAGTGCGCGGAGTACTGCGTCTGATGGAGGAAGGAAAATCCTGTAAAGACGTCGTGAGCCAGCTTTCCGCGGTCCGAAATGCTTCGGATAAGGCAATTGCGCAAATCGTGGCGGATAACTTGCAGGAGTGTCTATTGAAGGAGCAAGCCGAAGGCCATAATACGGATAAGCTGGTCCGGGAGGCCGTTGAGCTGTTGGTAAAGAGTCGTTAAATATATTGATCAATGCTCGGAATAAGGAATAACAATTCGATGCACAAGGAGATGACTTGAACATGGGTTTTCAACCGGAAAAGGAAATTTCAGCTCAGGAACTGGCAGAGCGACTGCAAAGCGGAGAGGTTCTGAATATTGTTGATGTAAGGGAGGATATGGAGTGGGAGGAAGGCCATATCCGCGGCGCTAAGCATATTCCGCTTGGTCAGTTGCCCGAGAGATGTGAAGAGCTTGATCCGGAGCAGGAATGGTTTGTAGTATGCCGAAGTGGTGGACGCAGCGGGCTGGCCTGTGAATTGCTCTCAGAGGCAGGGTATAAGGTTGTCAATATGACCGGCGGCTTATTGGCCTGGAGAGGCGAACTGGTTTAAAGTCATGATGATAGTGACATATGCCGTTCTTCTATGCGTTGGCGCCGCCGCAGGCTTATGGCTGGTGCGTCGCTTTTGGCCCGTGAAAGGGCTGGCTTACGTGGAAGCGAGCAAGCTTCAAGAGACGCCCGAACTGGCCGGTCTGGCTAAGATGGTCGATGTCCGCGATGCGTTCCTTTATGAACAGTGTCATGTCAGCGGCGCGATCAACATTTCGATAGGAAGGCTTCCGTACCTCTGGAACAAAGAGTTGTCCCCGGATGAACCGGTCGTAATCCTTTCGGACAGCGCGCATCAAAGCAAAAAAGCCGCAAGACTCCTAAAAAGCCAAGGCTTCCGAGAGATATACGCGGTACGCGGAAAATTTTGCGCATAAAGCGGCCTGCCGCTTTTTTACGAGCTCGAACACATCAGTCCCTTAAAACCAAGGGATTGATGTGTTTTTATCGTTCAAAATAATGCAGTATGGGTTTGGGAATTTCAGCGTAGCGAAATGAAACTTTTCTTTTATACCGGACGTTTACATGAATAGCAAGGAAATCAAGGCAAGTGGTTAGGAGAGTAAGCATGCAAGTTATGCAGCCCGAATCTTCAGCATTGCCGAGTCGGTCTTCGGTTAGGCGGGGAAAAGGAACAAACAAACGTAAGGGAAAGAACAAACGGCGAAAGGGAGGATTTCTTCATTTTGTCGGCAGGATGATTACGGTCATGATGCTATTAGGGATAATTGCGTTGATTTGGCTGTTCTTTACGCCTTCGGGCAACAATGTTCGTTTTCTTATGGCGGATACCCTGATTACGACGCAGCATCGACACTGGGCAAAGTATATCATTGGACAAGCGGAACTGGACAAAAGGGTAGCCGCATATCAGAAGCAGTTTGACGATATGGGCACGGAAAAAGATACCCATACGATCAATCTCCCTGCATTGTTGGAAGAAACGGAAGAACAAGCGGAGAAACCGCTGATCGAAATAGAGGAAGTATCCGGCACCGGGTATCGCGGTTACGTGCTGACGGTGAACGATCCGACGAAAATTCGGCTAGGCGTACCGGCTAAGCGCGGCAAAGGAGAGAAGGTATCCAGCATGGTTGCCCGCACCGGTGCTGTGGCCGGGGTGAACGGTGGCGGATTTGCCGATCCGAACTGGAAGGGCAACGGCTTTAAGCCGATCGGCGTCGTCATCTCGCAAGGGAAGCTATATTACAATGGCATCAGCAAGAATGCATCGACCCAAATCGTCGGTCTGGATCAACAAGGGAAGATGATTGCCGGTAAATATTCGCTCGAAGAGCTGGATAACCTGGGCATTCAGGAAGCCGTGACCTTTCAGCCGCGTATCATCGTCAACGGCAAAGGGCAGATCCGTAGCCAGAAGGACGGCTGGGGCATCGCGCCGCGGACGGCGATGGGCCAAAGAGAGGATGGCGCAGTTCTGTTCGTCATTATCGACGGACGCCAGCCGGGATACAGCATCGGGGCCAGCCTGTACGACGTCCAGCAGATCATGCTGGATCATGGCGCGGTCATTGCCGCCAACCTGGACGGAGGATCGTCGACGGTATTGGCTACCAAAGACGGAGAAATCGTCAACAAGCCGTCTTCCGAATACGGTGAACGTTATTTGCCGACAGCATTCCTTGTGTTCGATGATCCGGATGCTGTAGACATCCCGAACATTTGGGAAGGGCTTCGTCCACAGGATATTGATGCAGGCAAAAAATAAACCGGCACAAAAAACGCGTTGCCCCAAAGCACCCAGGTGCTCCGATGGGCAGCGCGTTTTTGCTCTGTGCGCTGAGAACGAATCGCTGGGATTTTGGTCGAGAGATCCGGCTCGAGCCGTGCCGTCCGAATGGGATCTGCCAATCGGACCGACACGATCGGAACCAATCCCAGTGCACTATTGTCAAAGAACTCTAAGGTGCTCCAAAGAACTCTAATGTGCTCCAAAGAACTCTAGGGTGCTCCAAAGAACTCTAGGGTGCTCCAAAGAACTCTAAGGTGCTACAAGGTACTCTAATGATCCAAAGTATTCTATGTGCACCAAGTTACTCTAATGCACCAAGTTACTCTAATGCTCCAAGTTACTCTAATGCTCCAAAGTACACTAAGTGCACCAAAGTATTCATCGCGGTTGCCCCCGGATCAGCAAACTCGTGCGAAATTAACTGTATTTCCTACAGCTATTTTTGATGATTAGCACTCTGCGATCAAACTAACTGGAAAACCTACAGTTATTTGTATCCAATCTGTCCCAAAGTGTTCGAAACCGTAGAATTAGCTGGAGGTTTTACAGTTAATTCGCAAAAAGTGGTCCTATAGCTCAATTTAACTGTAGGTTTTACAGCTAATTGCACCAACTGGGGCAGGGAGGTGGCCTGCGTGAACCCGACGCTTTCCTCTTCCTTCGCATCTACCCGTCCTCCGCGGCAAGCGCGTCCCCAGCGAAGAACCGTCTCCGGGGCAGCCCGGCAGGTCAGCAGGCTCCACGTCCTCCGGACCTGCCCGGCCCCGTCCGGCCCCGTGCCCCGCGTGACCTTCCCCTCACAGCCAACCACACCTGCACAGCCGCGCTGTCCTACTTGATAAACACGCCGCCGAACGGAATCGCTTCTCGCAGGAAGCGTTTAATGATCCCGTCGTTATTGTCCAGATCGCGCTCCAGTTCCCGGCTTCCGCCGCCGGATTGGATTAGCACCGAGCCGTGGCCGGTGATTTTCCACTGGTACTTCATGTGCTGGCTCGCCAGATGGTTGCCGTAAACGGACAATTCCAGCTTGGCGTTGTCGGGGTAAGCAATCACACAGCCGGCCTCGACGTACAACGGCTGGTCCGGATAGAGAGGGAGTTCGAGCACCTGGCCTTGCGTCAGGATTCCAATTTGTCCGTCACCGGAAAACTTCATTTTTACGGCATCGCGGGTAATCATCATATTTTTCATGCTGAGTATCCGGGTTTCCATACGAACACCGCCCGTATAAAAAAAGAGATGCCGGAAGTCATACAGCAAATCACTATCGGTAGTCAGCCGGATCGGTTTCATCGTAATGGAGGGCGGCATTGCCGCCACGAATTGACAGGTGCCGGTGAAGTCGGCCCGGATCAGCTTTTTTTTGCGATACATGCCCTTCACATTCATGAGCTTGTCGCTCCGGCATTCGGGCGGGCCCTTGAAGGCGATGACTTGTGCCGGATGGAGCACATGGAGTTTCTCCCCTTCACTAACATCGAAGGTAACGGCTTGTCCTCCATAACCTGAGGGCTCGTTATCGTATAATATCTGCATCTTGCGAATCCCTCCGTTTCTATTAGGCAAATGCAGGTTGGCCGAGCAGGGCTAGAGTACTGAGTACCAGACAAACCTGTTATTATCTCCGGAGTACTACGCGGATGATCCGAAGCAGGATGAAATATCCGGCGAGTAGAAGCACCCCCGTGAGTATAAGAATCCGGGTCTTTCGGGCACTGGCCTCCCGGGCTTGCTGGGCTTCAGTCAGGGCCGCTACCGAAGCGCTAAGCTCACGATTCTGCTCCAAAAGCGCCTCGTTTTGCTGCCGGTATGCTTCCAAGGTTGATTCTGCTTCTACAAGCTTGTCCTGCGTTATCTGATAGCTTGCTTTAAGCTCGTTTACTTCATCGGGGAGTTCCGATAATTCTTTTACTCCCTGATACAAATCGCTGAAGTAGCCGGCATGAGCACGGGGCTGATTTGGGAGAAGCGGGCCGAAAGCCAGTAGAATGCAACATACCAGCAAAGCGCAAACCGCAGTTTTCACAAATGGAATTGAGCACAGTCTCATTCTTCTCCACCTCCGTAGTGATACTAATCAAAAGTTTGGAATGGGCAGCGATCAAAAGAAACATTTATATAATATGCGTTTGCTCCATCCCCGCTTCAATTGTCAATCTCAGGTTCATCTCATCTTGAATATCGTCTATATCCCATTATTACGAGCAGGCTAACGAAATAGTTTCCGTATTCTTTAATTACACCTAATTAGCGGACCTATAAGCAAAAAAAAGGCCGTCTCCAACCCAGGGATTAACCTTTAGGAGACGACCTCTTATATAAAGATAAATCTACATGGAGTATCCATGTTTACGTAAATACATGATGGCGACCGTCCGCGGGCCGCAATGACAGGAAATGGCACAGCCACCCTCGATCACGGCTACTTCTCGCGCGTCCGTCTTTTCCAACAGCGTTGTTTTGATGTAATCGGCTGCCTTTTCGGCCAAAGTCTGCGCCACAATGATTAATTCCCGGTCCACCTTATGAATATTCTCCGTAAAGTTATGGAGCATGCGTTCCACTGCTTTTTCGGTTTTGCCTCTATATTTATCGGCGGAAATGACGAGCCCTTCCTTAATGCGCAGCACGGGGCGAATTTTCAGAAGGCTGCCGATCATATGTTGCACATTGGAGACGCGCCCGCCTTTATGAAGGTAATCCAGACTGTCGACAAGCACTTCGATTTCGACACGGTCGCGGAGTTCCTCCAGCATGGCGGCAATTTCGACGGCGGAGTCCCCGGCTTTGGCCGCTTGAGCAGCCTTCACAACAAGTAAGGCTACACCTCCTGACACATTCAGTGAATCGACGACGACAACGCGTCCCTCAGGCAGTTCATCCGCAGCGATCAGGGCATTCTGGTAAGTTGAAGAGAGCTTGGATGACATGCTAATAAATAGTATAGTATCGCCTTGCTCAATCCAGGGCGTGAAGGCCGCTATGAAGTCTGCGGGGGAAGGCGCCGATGTATGGGGCAGTTCCCCGGATTCGTCGAACCTCCGGTAAATATCGGTTGTGGTGATCTCTAGTTTGTCCTTGTAGGCGGTTTCACCGAACACGACATAGAGCGGAACAATTCCGATATCGTACTGAATCATCCAGGATTCCGGAACATCGGAGAGGCTGTCCGCGAAGATTTTCACTTGTGTCAACGCATTTCCTCCATTAATAGATTTAGTAGTTTAATAGAATAGCTTTCCTTGATTATAGATGACCGCCGTCTCATACGCAAAATTAATGACCTATATAATATAAACAATTGAAATGGAGATGAGACAAGTACGTAAAATGTTCACATTTGCTGTTAGTTCCAAATTTTTTGATCTTTATTAGTTTACTATGTTTAGAGAAGTTGTCGGCCCTCCGGACGCTCCGTTCATCCCTTGTTCCAGGCAAAACGCTGCCTGTACTTTCGGGGAGCCATCCCCTCAAACCGGGTGAAACTAGCTGTAAAATAAGCGGCATGGTTGAAGCCAACCTCCTCGGCGATCCGTTCCACGGGCAGATCCGTCTGGATCAGCAGCAGCTTGGACTGGTCGATCCTCAGCCGCAGCAAATAGGTGGACGGAGAACAACCGAAAGTCTTCTGCATGCAGCGGGCGATATACACAGGGTGAAAGTTAATGGCTTCTCCTAACTGTTTGGCGGAAAAAGGCTCGCGGTAATGCTCACGCAGGTAAGAGGCGGCCCGCTCGGCACAGGCGGACTGGGGAGAGGGGGCGTCGGCTCCCAGCGAATCCGCAAGCAGCATGATGACGTCCTGGAACAAAGCTTGCTGCCTTAACCGGACGCTCGCCAGATGAATATTGCGATTCAGTTCATTTAATTCGTTAATTGTTTCGGCCATTTTTTTCGGCTGGGCCAGTTTGGTGAATTGGGGGAGGGCCAAGGTGTAAGGGGTTACCTCAAAGGGAGGGAGCGATAAATAGCCTGGCTCTCCTTCGGGATAACGTCCCCGGCTGGCTAGGTAATCCTCCTCTTCAATGACTCGCCAATCTCCAAGGATTTGAAAATGGACCCAATAATGCAGCGATTCTTCCCTGCAGCCCCTATAGGAGTAATGAGAGCTGTCGGGACGCAGAATTAGCGCGTAACCTTCCGTGATTTCATATTCGTGCCCCCCTTCCTCGACGTAGAGGCATCCTTGCGCCACGACCAACAGGTCGAATGCACCGATATTTTTGCGGCTGGGATGCTTGCCTCCTACCGGGAGCGGAGAGAGTCCGCTAATAATATAGTGCGGGAGCGGGGGAGCTGTAAATTCAATGACAGGCGGCATAAGGAACCTCCAAATATACATAAATTTAAAGTTGGAATATTTATAGATTGAGTTGGTTACCTGATACACTGAATTAAATATAGCATCTATAATGTGTTTCATGCTACAAAGTTAATGCGGGCAGGTAGAACCGTCCCCGTTCTATCAGGAGGTTGTAATAATGAAGAAAAACAATAGCAGCGACAGTAATAAATTTTCCCTGTGGATGCTCGCATGGCCTATCTTTATCGAACAATTTTTGCAGTTTTTGCTTGGATCGGTCGATACGCTGATGGTGAGTCGAATTTCGGACAATGCGGTTGCCGTGGTCGGATTCTCGAATCAGCTGTTTAATGCTTTGACCACACTGTTTGCGACTGTCGCAAGCGGTGCGGGAATTGTCATCGCTCAAAAAATCGGTTCGCGCAAAGAAGAAGAAGCGCGTTCTGTCGCGATAATTGCCTTTAACGTTACGGTTGCTATAGGCGTTCTCCTCAGTATTCTGTTGATCGCGGCTCCTGAGCCGATAGCGAGAATGCTCCAACTTCCGGATGAACTGATCCCGTTGGCGACAGTATATATCTCTATTGTCGGAGGCGGAATGATTCTCACGGCAGCCATGGCAGTCCTCGGTACGGCAATCCGTAATACCGGCAATACGAAGGGGCCGATGATGACCGCGATCGGGATGAACGTCATTCACATTATCATGAACTATGGCTTCATCTTCGGTGCTTTTGGATTCCCGCAATGGGGGCTGACCGGGGTAGCCATTTCTACCGTCACAAGCCGACTTCTGGCCACGATCGTACTGTTTGTTATTTTCTTGGGTTCCTTTCAACGAAAAATCGGGCATCGCGACTTCAAAATTTTTGATCGCAAGCTGTTCAAGGAAATTCTGGTCATCGGCTGGCCGCTCGGCGTCAATTCGGCGAGTTGGGTATTCTCCCAACTGGCAATATTCTCTTTCCTTGCCATGCTTGGCTCTACGGAACTGGCGGCGAGGACGTATATGAACACCTTGGAGTCATTTTGCTTCCTGCTCGGGTTTTCGCTGGCCTTGGCCGCGCAGATCCAGATTGCTCATCTGTATGGGGCAGGAAAGACCAAAGAGGCGTATCATGCCGTGTTTAAAGTGTTGAAGGTCGGCTTGCCGCTCGTAATTGTCAATGCGTTTATATTGGTCCTATTCGGCCGGAATGTGCTTGGATTGTTTACGAAGGATGCCAATATACTGGACCTTTGCACCGCCCTGTTATGGTTAAACCTGCTGCTTCAACCGGGAAAAATGGTCAATATGGCGATCGGCAACTCGCTGAATGCGGTCGGGGATACCAGGTATACAATGAAGATCTCATTGATCTTCATGTGGGTTGTCGCTACGGGATGCTCTTATTTCTTCGGCGTATCTTTAGGTATCGGCATCATTGCCATATACTCCTGCATGATCATTGATGAGTATGTGCGCGGTATATTGTCCTTCTTCCGCTGGAGAAGCCGCAAATATTTGCGGATGAAGGAAGCGGACCTCATGAGGGAGAGAGAGGAACAGCAGTGCCGGTGCAATGACGGCATGGCTAGTCCGGTGTTGTAAAAATAATAGAGGGTGTCCCAAAAGTAATAAATCTATTTGAGAGATAGCTCCATTAACTTCATGCACTCCCCGTTGGGATCGATAGGAGTGAGTGCTGTTGGGAGCAAATTAACTGTATTTCCTACAGTTAATTACCGTGAATCTAGTTGTTCTGTAGAATTAACTGTATTTCCTACAGTTAGTTCTTATCCTTTCCGCTCTTTTTGCTGCAAGTGCCTAAATTAACTGTAGGATTTCCAGTTAGTTTGTCCGGACCTGGCCTATCACGCGAAATAACTGTAGGTTTTCCAGTTAATCTTCATAGAGCGGTCTGGTGAGCCCAGGGAGGAGAGCAACATGGTGAAAGTGAGCCTGGTCAGGAGAAAGGGGGTGTCCGTCAGTCATTTACGATGACTGACGGACACCCCCTTTTTGATTTACTGGATGAACTAACCTATCTTACTCGACCTTCTTCTCCCGGTCGGGAAGCTGCTTCACATAGCTGTCGGACATGCGCAGCAATTCCAGCGCCCGGTTGTATTCATTCTCCGTGGTCAATGCCTGACTGACACCGCCTTCGGCGAACGGATACTGAGTTCCGTCCTCGTACCAGACGCCCGGCATAAACAGGGCCTTATCATTCAGGAACGAGCCGGAAGGCAAATAATAGCGCTGTGGAAGCAAATTATAGCTTTGATTTAAAATATCTTCTCCGAAATGGATCTGATCCTTAAGCGAGATACCCATCAGATTAGCTACGGTCGGCAGGATATCGACCTGTCCGCCTACATTTTCAAGGACGGCAGGTTCTGCAATACCCGGGGCGGAAATAATCAGCGGGATATTGATCATATCGATATAGCTGTATTCCCGTCCATAGATCTCATTCATGAGTTCCAGGCCGTGTTTATCCAGCGAGTACATCGGCAGACCGAGGTGATCGCCGTAAAGGACCACGACGCTGTTATCCCATATCCCTCTTTGCTTCAAGTCGTCGATAAATTGACCGAGCGCATAGTCGGCGTAATTTTGGGAACGGATATAATCGCCAACCATATTGTCCTGGAAGCGTTCCGGCAGCGTAATCCGGTCCTTCTCATGCGGCATCGTAAAAGGATGATGCGCGGTCATAGAGATAACCTGAGAATAGAAGTGCTTGCCGTCCTGCTGCATTTTGTCCAGTTCTTCGGCGGTTTTCTTATAGAGCACTTCGTCGGAAGGACCGAAGAATAAAGTATCCTCTTGTCCGAAGAATTTTTGATCATAGTATCGGTCAAAGCCGATAGCTTTGTACAGTTCCCCCCGATTCCAAAACTCAACGACATTCGTATGGAACGTAGCCGTATCATAACCCACCGATTTCATCATCTTCGGAATGCTCGGCAGCTCTTTATCCGGATAGTTTTGCGTGGCGGCCTCGTTATAAGGAATGTAGAACGAAGTGTTTACCACGAATTCGGCATCCGAGGTATTCCCTTGACCGACCATTTGATAAAAATGCTTGAAGTATAGGTTATCCTTGACCAGCGAGTTCATGACCGGCGTAATTTCCTGTCCGTCGATCTTCAGGTTAATCAGGAAGTTCTGGAAGGACTCCAACTGGATAATAATCAGGTTTTTATCTTTCGCCGCGCCAAAATATTTCGGTTCGACCGGCGGGGTGACCCCTTTCAACTGATCGACCTTCGCCTGCGAAATCTCCTTCTTATCTACCAGTTCTTCCTCCTTGCTGGAGAAGATGGCATAGGTCTCGTAATTCAGAATGCCCATTTGCTCGGCTTGCTTGATTTCGTTCATGCTGGCCCGGTTCGGCCAAACGTTGAAGATGCAAAGTGCGATCGAGATGCCGAAGACCGCAGCGATAGCGCCTGTGCGCAGTCTTTTCATATTAAAGTAAGCCTTTAGCTTCTCGGCTCTTTTCTTGCGGAGCAGCCAGAAGCCGATAATGACGATATCCACAAAAATTAGCAGGTAGTAAGGTGCCAGCAACGAGAACACGCTGTTACTGACTGCGGTGACCTGATTGACTTGTTGCAGCGCATGATATGTGACAATGACGCCATAATATTTATGATACATAATAGCGGCAAAGAAGATGGCGGTGACGATGAGATTGACCGTCAAATAAATGCCCATCTTACGTTTGGAAGAGAACCATTCAATGAGGCAGAACAGAATCCAGATGAACGGAAGTTCCTTCAGCAGCGGGCCCCAAGGCGGGATACTGTCAAAGATGGAAATCCAGGCCAGATACGTTTTTAGAATCATGATCAGGGTAAAAAAGACGAACGGCTTAGTATTGCCTAGCCTGATACGGTTTAAAGCGGACACAGTACGATCCTTCCTTTCGGTTTATCTCTATTTGTTTAATATTTAACTCCGTAATTACACTTCAAACACTTTTAATATAATACATGAAATGAAGCAAAGATGAAAATAAATCAATTCACACATTTAGTAAGAAATTCCAAGATAAACACAGGTAACTATTCCTTTGCCGGTGTTATTGACTTCTACCCGCTGTTTTTGGTAAATTGAGTATATCCGCAAGTAGGATATGACCTCTACATTAGGAGAGATATTGATGTCGGTGAACGTTCTTAACTAGTTAACTTCATATGGACTGTACGACAGGCAGCTCGGGAATCGATGCTTCCATTTTTTTAAGGAAGACGAGGGCCCTTTTATTTTTTGCGCCTATTTACAGTCTGTGAATTTAGTTAAGAACACACGCAGAACATCATTCAGCGCTTTGACCGCTGTTTGTTTCTTCGGAGAACGAAGCCGAAGCCGTGCTGTTTATCAGCGCGGCTTTTTTTGAGTTTACGAAGAGCAAACATTTATACTGCTTGCGGGAGAAGAAGGGCAAAGGATGGCATTCGTGCTGTCTTTTGCCCTTTTTTGTTATCGAATTACATCACTCAAGGAGGTATTCAACCATAATGGAGAAATTCACTTTAAACATGCTGGAATACGAAAGTATCAAACAGGAACTGATTAACTTTGCCGTATCCTTCGAGGGACGGGCGAGGATTGAGAAGT